>JBDLRO010000259.1:0-9768 GCA_039800025.1 Actinomycetota bacterium
TGGGAGCTGTTCCGTCCGTGGCAGAACACGGAATTCGCACCCATCGAAGGCAGGAACAAGGACGCTGCACGTTCCGGTCTGCTGATGTACTACGCGATGATCGTGCCTGCATTTGCCGGAGCCCGAATGCTTCGACGCGAACGAGTCCGATTGCTTCCGTTCGGTGCTGTTTTCGCGAGCGTCACTCTGACTGCCGCCTACGCATACGGCACTACGAGGTTCAGGGTTCCGTTCGAGCCGCTGATGTGTCTTCTCGCAGCGATCGGAACCGCATCATTCCTGATGTGGCTGAAGAAGCGTTGGTCGTCATCGGACGATCATGTCTCCTTCAACGAATTCGACCATCCCGGTGGGCGGACATCCTTCGTGACCGGAGCACCCGTCTGCGTCCGGAACGCGTTCCGAGCCAATGCATGGAGATCCTGGGCATCGTTCGGTGCGGTCGGATCGGCGATTGCGATCGCTCTGCCTGCGCTGTACCGAGCAGTGGGATCTTCGATGGAAGAGGGCTTCATGCTCGTCTTCCCGGAGCTCGTCATGAACGGACTCGTCGCCAATGTCGACTTTCTTCATCTGTACGGTCCCGGCTCGCTGCATCTCCTCGCTGGCTGGTTCGAGATATTCGGCGTATCACTGGTCGCAGAACGGTCCTTTGGTCTGCTTCAACATGTCGCTTTCGTTCTCGGACTGATGGTTCTCACTCGACCGTGGGGTCGATCCACATCGACTGTTGTCGGTCTGAGTTCACTCTTGTTCGTTCTGACGCCCGTCGGTCTGCAGGCGCTGGCATGGAACGGGGCTCTGGCATTCGGTGTTTGGTGCGTCATTTTCGGATTACGGGCATTTCAGAATAAGGCTTCTGTCACGTGGGCTGTCTCAGGAATCCTGGCTGGACTGACGCTGAGCTTCCGGCCGGATCTCGCCGCCGCGCTGCTTCTCGCCCTGTCGTATGTGCTCTGGCGTCGGGAACGACGTGAAGTCGCATCGTTCTTTGCCGGAGCAGTACTCGGATTGACGTCGATGTGGCTTCACCTGATCCAGGCTGGTCCATCTGCTGTGATCCGGGGACTGTTCATCGACCCGGTCTTTCGCCTCAGAGGAGGTCGCGAACTCCCCCGTCCGCCGAGCCTCGATCGCCTCGATGGTGCTCTGCAAGTCATCAGTGAGAAGTTCGCCCCGTGGTGGGGTCTCCCTCATCTCGCAGCGCCACGACAACTCTTCCTCTGGTTCTTCCTCCTGCCGATCGCTGCCGTTGCGGTCTTCATCTTGGCTCGCGCCATTCCCGCACATCGCGTTCACAGGCGAGTTCTCACGACTGCATCGCTCTTCGGAATCGGCCTTCTTCCCCAGGCGATCCAACGCCCGGACAGCGCCCATTTTCTCTGGGTATCTGCAATGTCGGGTCCACTCGCAATCGTTGCAATCGTCGAATGGGTTCGCCGGCGATACCCGCGCTCCCATCCTCGTTTTCAATTGCTTGCTGGGACGACGGCTCTTGCAGCAGTCGTATGCGCACTCATACCGTTCTACACCGTCCGCACCTATGCCGATCTGGCTGTGCGGAGCCTGTCGGGTCAACTCGATGTCCGCGAAGTCGCTCGCAATGATCGCTTCTTCTACCTCGGGGACGAGCGTCCTTGGCGCGCCACACTCGACGTAGTCGAAGATCTCGACTCCATGATTCGTCCTGGTGATCGACTCTTCGTTGGGCCAGTGGATCTCCGTCAGACCGCCTACAGCGACGTCTTCTTCTACCATCTCTTCCCAGAGGCGACCCCGGCTACGTATTACATCGAAATGGATCCAGGCTTGGCCAATCAGGATCCCCAGCTCGCAGCTGATGTCTCCTCGGCAGATTGGTTGATCCTCACGAGATTCTGGAGTGGCTGGATCGAGCCCAATTCATCGATCGAATTCGGCTCGGATCTTCCGAATCAGATCGTCGAGGAAGAATTCTGTCTCGAACGCAGCTATCAGAACGACCTCGTACGCCTCTATTCACGTTGTGATCGAGGAGACGGAATCGGCCCGTACGAAGGACCGTACAAGGCCGAGCACGACTACGCCGTCGAAGTACTCGTTCCCGTTCCTTCCCGGCCCGATGGGACGTGTACCCCCACTTGCTGGGGAAGGCCGTCGGATTCTGGTGTCGAAATCGGCATCGACACGTCGGTCGTCGAATGATTCAAGCGATCCAATGACCTACTTGATCGGGAGACGACGCCAAACGTAAGTAGGAAGGACTCGCAGAACGGTGAAGACGTAACGCAGGATCGACGGCACCCAGATCACTCGTCGTCCCTTGCGGAGTCCTTCAGCGACTCCCTCTGCAACTTGCTCGACGGTCGCGGCGAAAGGTGCCGGATCGAGACCGCGTGTCATCGCAGTGTGGACGAAGCCAGGCCTCACGATGGTCACAGCCACACCTTTCGGCGCCAATGCATCTCCCAAACCCTGAGCGAACGCATCCATTCCCGCCTTCGTCGAGCCGTAAATGAAATTCGACTTGCGAGCTCTGATGCCTGCGACGCTCGAGAGAAAGACGAGGTGGCCACGCCCTTGTCTTTCGAACATGTTCGCGCAAGCGAGACCTGCCGAAACCATGCCACTCATGTTCACCGCAACAAGATCAGCGGCACTCCTCGGATCGTGACACATGGACTCATTGTCCCCCAATTGACCGAATGCGAGAATGACGAGGTCGACGTCACCCAAGCTGTCGATGAATCCTTGGTGCGTATCGAACGCTGACGCGTCGAAATCCCGACACGAAACCTCGAGCGGTGTCGACAACTTCGACATCAGAGTCGTTCGAAAATCTTCCGCATCCTCGTTCGTCATCTTGCGACCCGCCAGGATGATGCGTCGAGTGAAAGGTGTGGCGAGACGTGCGGCTACGGCCTTGCCCAGTTCACTTCTCCCTCCGAGTACGACGATGTTCTGGAATTCGACGAGTGCGTTCTGCATTTCAATCCTCACTTTCACAATTCGAGTCGACGGGCGAGATCACTCGACCACACTCCATTGGGATCCACTCGATTCTTCACGGACTTCCACTCTTCGAGCCGTGGATAGCCCCGGACCAGAGTCTCCGGACCCATGTGCGAGTCCTTTGCCAGGTAGTGCCTGCCACCTGCAGCGAGAACGATCTCGTCGAGGTTTCTCAACAGTGTGCCGAGGCCATCGAAGCGTGCCGCAATGTCCACGGTGAGAGTCCAGCCACGAGCGGGGAAACTGAGAAATCCGCGATTCCCTTCACCGAATCGTTTGAGAACGACGAGTGGTGTCGCACACCCTGCTCTTGCGATGTCGGACACGACACGACAAAGGCTCTCCTCCTGTCCGAAGGGTACGAGGAACTGATATTGCACGAAGCCGTGAGGACCGTACAGACGGTTCCAGTGTCCCACCGAATCGAGTGGGTGAAAGTATCCCGGAATCGTCTTGACCTCTCCATCTCTGGACTTCGGAGCCTTGCGAAACCACAACTCGTTGAAGAGTGACGATGTCAGCTTGTTGACCAATCCCGGAGCCGGGATGACATTCGGAACCGACCCCAAAGATCTCGTCTCGTAGGCGAGAGGGTCACCAATCGAGTCGGGTAACCCATCTCGAAGCGTGTGATCGCCTCGCCACAGGATTCCGCGACCCAAAGCACTACCTGTGGCGAGCAAATCGGTCCACGCAACCGAATATCTGTAGTCATCGTCGTGTTCGGACATTGCGGCGAGAAGTGACTCGAGATCGGAACACCTTCGGGTACTGACCGTGCATCGACTCGTCTCGATGCGAAGGAGGCGAAAGGTGACATCGAGAATGGCACCGGTGAGGCCCATACCTCCGACAGTTGCCCAGAAAAGGTCCCCGTCTTCGGGCCCGAGTTCTACGACAGAGCCATCGGCAAGGAGGAGGCTCAACTTTTCGACGTGCGAGCCGAAACTCCCGTCGACGTGATGGTTCTTGCCATGGATGTCACTGGCAACCGCCCCGCCCACTGTGACGAACCGGGTACCAGGTGTGACGGGAACGAAGAAACCCCGTGGAACGAGATGAGCGATCAGGCGATCGAGTGACACCCCGGCTGAACACCGGACCACGCCCCGTTCGCTGTCGAGATCGATGTTGTCAATATCGTCCGCGAGGCCAAGGACGAGCCCACCGCCGTTCTGAGCAGCATCACCATAGGCACGACCGAGACCTCGCATGATCGCACCCTGCTCGCCTACTGACGAGAGAAGATCTCGAGCTGTCGAGCGAGTCAACGTGTCAACCCGCGCACGTGACGGGGTTGTATTCCCCCATCCCGTCAACAATCGACTGTGTGATTCGGTAGACATCAGCCCTGGCATGCTACAGATTTTCGTCCAATGGAGATTTTCATCCAATGGGCAGATCGCCACGAGGCACGCAACCTCACGAGATGTAGACACCGAGACCGAAAACCAGGACCCAGACGATTCCGAGGATCTGCAGAGACCGATCAGCGGCAAACACCTCCTCCGGCGCTGAACCGTGACCGAGATCCAGAACGAGGAGATAGCGGAGAAGGGCACCCAGCATCGGCACGATCGACAGTTCGTAGAAAGGCCACGTGGCACCGGAAATCTCCTTGGTGGCGAAAGCCCACATGCAATAAGCCACGAGCGTCGCGGAGAGGCTGATCGTGACGACAGTTCGGAGAAAACTTGCGCTGTATGTCGCAAGAGTCGCCCGGGTTTCACTGTTGCCGTGCCCGACTTCGCTGATTTCCGCGAATCGTTTTCCAGCCACGATGAAGAGCGCGCCAAAACTCACACAGATCAAGAACCAGTTGCTCATTTCCACGTGAGTCGCTTCCGCTCCTGCAATGGCCCGAAGCACGAACCCGCTGGCGACCGCCATCAAATCGATCACTGCCACGTGCTTGAAGAGCGAAGAATAGGCCGTCGTCAGAACCACATAGAGCGTCATGGCGAGACCCGCTCGCCATTCGATGAGATAGCCCAGAGTGCACCCGATGATCATCAACAGAGTGCCCGCTGCCGATGCCTGGAACTTCGAGATTCTGCCAGCGGCAATCGGTCGGGTCTTCTTCCTTGGATGCTTCGCATCCTGTTCGGAATCGAGAATGTCGTTCCAGTAGTACGTGCCACTCGATGCGAAACAGAACGCGACGAAGATTGCAACCGCTGGAGCAAAGGAAGTGAAGTTGTCCAGCACCCCTGCAGCCCCTGGCGCAGCAAAGACGAGCACGTTCTTCAACCACTGCTTGGGCCGAGCTGTCTGCAGGTGATCCGAAACGGAAGCACGACTCACGATCACTGTTGTTTCTTCCTTCCGAGAAAATGGGGATGGTCCGACATTTCCAATAATTCACGGTCACCTTCGGAGTCGCCATAGGCGTACAGCGCGACGGATTCCAGGTGGTTCTCTCTCAGCCAATTTTTCAATCGACGCGACTTCTCCGGCCCTCGGCAATTGCCCTCTATCAGCCGACCTGTCGCTCTTCTATCCGTTCCGATCTCCAACTCGGAAGCAATGACGAAATCCACGCCGAGGACCTCTCCGATCGGACGAAGATAATGCCCGTAAGAGGCGGACACGATTCCTGTGCGATGGCCTTGCTGTTGGTGCCGCTTCAATGTGGCGACCGTTTCTTCCCGAAGCCAGTTTTCGAGCACGATCCGAGAGAACCTTTCGGCCGCTGAGTCGATCAGTTCGGCTTCCATACCGGTGAATACCCCTGCTGTCACGACGGCTTTGATCGCATCCCGGTCGCGACGCAAGGCCGAGGCTCCGACTTTTGGGAGCGCAGCCATAACACGACGATATGACGACATTGTCAAACACGATCGGATGAACGGGATGACACAGTCCCGTGTGGAGAGCGTCTTGTCGAAATCGAACGCTGCGACACCCGTGGACGCAACCGAGGAAGAATTCAGCATGACCCGCTCGACCCTAGTGGATACTGGTTCGACGAATTGCCTCTCTCACGGTCCACCACTGCGGCCAACTCTTGTCGACCACGCTTGGCACGTCGATGGTGATGGATGGCCGTTTGAGGGCCGCCAGGGACCAAGCCATCGCCAGACGATGGTCGTGATGCGTGTTCATGACGATCGGCTGATCCGGAAGGGATTCGAAGGGGAGCACCTCCAGCCCGTCCGGATGTTCGACCGCTGCGCCGCCCATGGCTTCGATACCCGCCACTAGATCTCCGATTCGATCGCTCTCCTTGCCTCGGATGAACCCGACATTGCGTATGCGAGTAGGAGTCGAAGCGAAGAGAGCCACCGCAGCGATCGTCGGGACGAGGTCCGAAACATCAGACATGTCGATATCGACACCAGAAAGAGTTCCTGACCGAGACAACGAGCAGTTCCCGAGCTCAGCGACCACTCGGCAACCCATTGCCTCGAGAATGTCGAGAATTCGGATGTCGCCCTGCATCGAATCTCGCGTCAGACCCTGGACGGTGACAACCCCTCCCAGAATTGCCGCAGCAGCAAGTGGATACGACGCGGAGCTTGCATCCGGTTCGATCTCGAATGTCGAACCTACGTATCGACCCTCGGGAACGAAGACTCGATCTTCTTCGATAGCCACGCCAGTGATACCAAAAGCAGACATGACACGCGCTGTCATCGAGACGTACGGCTTGGAAATGAGCGGGGATGTCAATTCGATCTCGAGTCCCCCCGCCAGATACGGGCCGATCATCATCAACGCCGAGAGAAACTGACTGCTGACATCGCCCTTCAGTCCGACGGAACCACCATGGAGATCGCCGCGATGCAATCGAACAGGCAGGTGGTCGACTTGGTCGAGGGATTCGACACGAGCTCCGAGCGCGCGCAGCGCCGAGTGCAGGTCGCCCATCGGACGCTTGCGCAGAGCAGCCCCGCCGATGATCGTGGTGGGCTCTGTGCCGAGGGCAGCAACTGCGGTCATGAAGCGTGAAGTGGTGCCCGCGAGACCGGCGTCGAGCTCTGTTCCTCCCCGAATCCCACCATCGCATCCGTCGACATGAACAATTGTGTCCTCGGACCGAAGTCCAACATCGAGGGAGCGCAGGCAGTTGAGCATTTTGAGAGTGTCATCGCCCGGAGCAACATTGGAAATGCGACTCGAGCCATTCGCAAGAGATGCGCAGATCAGCGCTCGATTCGAGATGCTCTTCGAGCCAGGAACGGTAACCGTCGCATCAACCGGCCCATATGCAATCGACAGGGGCGTATTCGCAACGTCAGTCGACATCGAGTTTCAGTCCAACCGCTGGATCGACGGGCGAAATCCTCTGGCGATCAATCCACCGCGAAACACTTCGATGCTCGCTGCCTCGATGAGGACCACTGCGATTCCTCGATCACCCTCGGATGAGTGAACGACCTCGAAATCCGAGATGTTCACCCCGAGCTCCGCCGCAAGGGTGAAGACCTCAGCAGCAGATCCCGGCCTGTCGGGAATGGGAATACGAACCTCTACTACTTCGGCAAGAGACATCACTCGATTCGGGAGGTTCGCCCGAGCCTCGCGTGCCAGTGACAGACGTCTGAGCAATTCGACACGATCCCCCGAGGCCACAGCCTGTCGCATTCCTTCCAGCCCATCGATCAATGCACCGAGTTCTCTGACGATGGCGTCCTTGTTGTCTGCACAAATGTCGAGCCAGATCGCTGGATGCCCCGACGCGATTCGAGTCATGTCACGGAACCCTCCGGCCGCAAGCCTCAACAATGCAACGTGCTCCGACGACTTCTCACTTGCGAGGGCCATGAGAGTTGCCGCTGTCAGATGGGGCACATGACTCACGATCGCCACGAGCGCATCGTGCCTCGACGGATCGAGACCGACCACCTCTGCCCCGAGTTCGTTCACCACCTCTGCGACCAGCGAAAAGGCTGAATCAGCCGTCCCCTGTGTCGGCGTCAATACCCAGACAGCGCCCTCGAAGAGATCCGGATCGGCTCCGTCGAGACCTTCGAGCTCACTGCCAGCCATCGGATGACCACCAACGAACCGTTCACTCGAGATCTCCGATGCGACGACACTCTTGACACTGCCGACATCTGTGACCACCCCATTCGTCGAAGCCAGGGCACGGCGTACCTCTTCAGGAATAGCACTGACGGGGACCGACACAAAGGTGATGTCAGCGCTGGGATCGAGACCGATGTTGGCGATCAACTGTTTGGACAGAGCACGTTCACTTCGCGACCGATCCGAATCCTCGCCCGAGACCGCCCAGCCTCGGCGTGTCAGAGCGGCGCACAGTGAACCTCCGATCAGCCCGAGCCCAAGGACATTGGCTCGTTTGACCGGCAGATTCATCGACTCGATCGTACCGCCCGAAGCATCAGGTGACCGACTGCGTGAGAGCCCTGAGCTCCTCCAGAGTCAGCTCACGCCATTTCCCCGGTGCGAGAGCCGGATCCCTCAAGGGACCGACCCGTGTGCGCACGAGACGGGTCACTGGATGGCCGACTGATTCGCACATCCTTCGAACCTGGCGATTCCGACCCTCGTGAATGACGATGCGAAGGACCCCATCTGCAGGTTGGGACACCTTGGCAGGGGACGTCAACTGACCGTCGAGAAGCACCCCCTCGCGGAGTCGGCGAAGTGCGCCAGCCGACACGCGTCCGCCCGAGACTTCGGCAACGTACTCCTTTTCGACACCTCCGCTGGGGTGCGAGATCCGTTGTGCGAGCGCACCGTCGTTCGTCAGCAGAAGCAGCCCCTCGGTGTCATAGTCGAGTCTCCCGACAGAAAAGACGCGTGGCTCAACAGGAACCAGATCCATGACCGTCGGTCGACCCTCGGGATCACTGGATGTCGTCACGACACGCTGGGGCTTGTTCAGCAAGTAATACACGAGGCCCGGACGAATACCGATTTCGACTCCATCGACTTCGACCGTATCGATCTCCACTTGGACTCGCCGGCCCAATTCCGCGACCTCTCCGTTGACGTGCACTCGTCCCTCAGCGATCATGTCTTCACACGTCCGCCTCGAACCGAAACCGTGCGCAGCGAGAACTTTCTGAAGGCGTTCTCCAGAGGGCAGACGTGCATTGGTCGCAGCCATCTGCTCCCAGAGAGGCTTCTCGAATTCCCCGATCACGACTCGCCTACGTCGACGCTGGGTCCACGGACCCCGATGATTCGTCGACTGCAGTCGGGGTGACGCGCAAACCCAATTCGAGAGCCTCGACGACGTCGGCCTCCGGCATGAATTCTGCAATCGGCGGCAGGTCGTTGATCGAATCGATACCCAACTTCTCCAGGAAGAGCGGCGTCGTCGCCCACAACACCGCCTGCCCCGGTCCGGGATCGCGACCAGCTTGGTCGATGTAACCACGGGATTGAAGAGTCCTCAGCACCGCGTCAGGATCCACTCCGCGAATCGACGCGATCTGAGCGCGTGAAATCGGCTGCTTGTAGGCGACGATCGCAAGCGTCTCGAGCGCTGCTCCGGACAGGCGCGCCCGCTGACCATCGAGAATGAATCTTTCGACGTAAGCAGCAGCATCGGGATGCGACTGATACCTGTATCCACCAGCCACCTTGATCAACTGGAAGCCGTGACCGGCCTCGTCATAGGCAGTCGCCAACGACTCACAGATCGCGACCACGGTGTCGGTGGAAATCTCGAGGATCTCGGACAGCAACTCGGGATTGACTGGCTCCGAAGCAACGAGAACGATTGCCTCGAGCGCCCGAACTGTCGATGCATCGAGTGGTTTCGACGTGGGAGCCTCGACTTCTCTCTCGACATGGCCGCTG
>JBDLRO010000260.1:0-8849 GCA_039800025.1 Actinomycetota bacterium
CGAGTTCCCGAGGATGCGCAGGACCGGGCAAAGTTGGTGACTGTCGAAAACGCCGACGCCACGGGGTCGGGACGAAAGTGAAGTCACTCCTGCGGGGGGCAACCTTGATCAAGCTTCGCCGACCCCGAAATGCCCGTTCATATTGAACAGCAAGTCCGACCTCGCCGAAGAAGCAGTACATCTTCCAATCGAATGATGGCAGATCCGAGCCTCCCGGTCGAAAAATGAGTTCCTCCACGAACAGAACGTCTTCTTGGCCGATCTGATGTCCGCGAACGTAACCCTCGAGGTCGGCCGCGGAGACGGTTTGCTTGCGTATGTGATCGAAGAATCCCTCACCTCTGGACGTGAGAGAAACGACTCCGATGGAATCGTGACGCTGCCGCGGCTTGATCACGCCGGATCCTCGTCGAACGACTTCTGCGACACACTCCTCGACCGAACCCACTCGATACAACTCCGGAACTCTCAAACCGATCTCTTGAGCGAACTCCCGACCTGCCAACTTGTCATCGAGTCTCCAGACCGGGAAATCCAATCCCTGCGCAGCAGCGATCTCCCGCAACCGCACACTGCGCGAGATCGACTCCACGAACGACGGAGGTTTGTGACGCGGCCGCCATCCAAGGTAGGTCAGTCCCTCGGGCACGACGCGGACAGCACGGGACCATGCGATCTTGCGGAACAACCAACGCATCAAGAATCGCCCGCCTCAATTGCAGTTCTGCGATTCCGAATTCCAAAGAATTGCGACGAGCAGGGACGCGCTTTCGTCTTCAAGATCTTCATTTCGCCAATGATCACGCCGATCGTACTTCCCAACATCGACCGGCCCATCCGCGATCCGGTCAGGACGAAGGGGGCCCTCACGCACACTGCGACCAGAGCCCTTGGCAAACGGGATCGACCCCGGCGCCCGTGCTTCCGATTCACAACATGCCCCCACCAGATGTAATTCGCCTGCTTGCCCGCAGCACGACGGATCTCGTGTGGCATGAAGCGATCGACCCGGACGTTCTCGGCGTAGCAGTACTCCAAACCTGCGTCGGCGAAGCGAAACGAAAAGTCCCGGTCCTCGCAATAGGGCAGCGCTTCATCGAACCCGTGCAGGTACTCGTAAGTCTCTCGCATGACGGCGAGGTTGTTGGTCTGCATCAAAAGTACGCCACCCGGGAGCGTGACGGGGGGTTGAAAGTTTCCCGCAGGTGGAACACCCTCCACTCGGTTTCTTTGACTCCCGATCACCGCGCGGATGCGAGGGCTCGATGAAAAAGCCGCACGGATTCCCGAGATCCAATCGGGCTGCACGATGTCATCGGCATCGGTGAACGCAATGATCTCTCCCCGAGCGTGCATCGCCCCGACATTTCGTGCATACGATGCTCCGGCTCTTTCCAAGGCATGAACGATTCGTACACCCGTCAGACCGGATGTTTTCAGCCAGGATTCGTTTTCGGGTGACTCCCCGTTCAGGACCACGATCACTTCGTCGGATATCGGATCGATCTGCTCGGCGACCGCCGCGACTTGTCGCCTCAATTCATGCCCCGATCCCCGAAAGGGAATGACAACAGATATCGATTTCGCTCTGCCCCTCGACTCCGCCGTCACCTGCGTAACGGTAGTGCGCTGAGCATCGAGTTTTGGCTAGCCAACTGCTCGCATTCCTTTTCGTACCAATACTTCGAGACGAATCAGCCTCATTGCGATCGCAGAAATTCTCGCTCCTCACTCGTCAACAATGTCGAATACCTATCGTCGAGGAGTAATTTCACGACATGCTCGGGCCACTCCACTTGGGTGAACCGGTTCGTCAACTCCGAGACTTCAGGCAAGCCATTGAGCCCCGTGAAGGAAGAGCCACCGCCATGAACGGACAGGTGCGGGTCGTCGCCGGACGTGATGCCGGCTCGTTCGGCGATGCTCGTTCTGTATCCATCGTCGTTGCGAAGCCATGTATCAAAATCGATGACGAGCCAGTCAGGCAAATCACGTCGATAACTCAACAGCACATCGAGGAATGGCTCATCGATTTGAAAGCCTCGTCTATTTGGTCTGTCCTCGACCTTCTTCATTCGGGATGCCACGACATTGAGCGTCGATCGAACGACCGCAATCTTGAGATCAGGGCGACTCGGGAACCACATGCGTCGATCGAGGGTCAGAGGATCGACGTCTTCGTAGTTCACGAACAGGTAGTCAGCAGATCGAAGCAGGCGATGACGCTTGAAACCTTTCCATGTCGCGTCGTCACCTCGATCGAGCTTCCAATTGTTCAGGTGAAGAGTTCTTCTGGTCGAACTGATGAAGCAATGGCTAGTCCCCGAGCGTTTCCACTCGACCTGACGTGCCTCCAGCGAATTCCCAAGCCAAAAAATGACGGCGTGGTGTCCAGACCGACGGGCTCCAACCACAACTATCGACCGTTGGCCCCTCGCTCGTGCCCGAGACTGAATGCCCGTCAGAGCAAAACTGGCGACGTAGTTCACCGGTTTACGAAGAAGTCTCCTCGCAAATTTCAATGTGTCAAGCTCCGTCGCCCGCGTAGACGTCGGTGATCTCCGCGGATCCGTCGTTCGCAACTGAAACGAGGACGGTCTCTCCGGAATCGAGACTGCACGTGAACTCACTGCCCGGTCGGATCACCGCGATGTCGCCACCAAGATCGCAATCCAGGACAGTGATTCCCGAGGTTCCAGAATCGACGAGTTGCTGAACGTATTCGATCGCCATTGCCAGGGTCAGTAGTCGCTCCTTCGAGAACACCTCCTCGACTTCGACAAAGTCGTCATCGACTTTTCCCTGCACTGTTGTCTCGATGATCTCGTCGATTCCTTCGATCCGTACGTCACATTCGATCGAGAACGAGGAATTCGATGTCGGAAGGTCCTCACATTTCACGGACTCGACTGTGACATCGATCCCCTTATTCGTGAAATTCTTCTCGATGCTGGACGGCAACTTCTCTGCCAATTTCTCATCTCGATTGTCGCCCATGCGAGGGCCAACGATCGCGAGTACTACGAACAGCACGATGACCGACGTGAGAACGATGGCAACGATCTTCCACATGCTCCGGCGACGAGGCGGTGGTGGTACCGATGGAGATTCCGAAATCGGCTGGTCGGTCATGCCTCGACTCTAATTAGTCGGACCTCGCCCTCCGAAGTTCCTCAGCGTGAAACCCGACTCGCTTCGGATTCGCGAGTCAGCGATGACGCGGAGACGAGGGCGAAGATCGTGCCGACAAAGAGCATCCCGAGTCCGGTGATCGTCTGTTGCGGCCTCAAGGGTGTCTCCATGGAGATGAGAGCCAGACCGAAGATGCTCATCAGGACGAGAGTGAACCTCACCCGATCGCGCGCCGCGCGCACCGCGAAGGCGAACCCGCCGAGCAAGCACAGCAGCGGCAGCAAGCCCGCCAGACCTTCTGCAGCAAGAGCCTGCATCACTTCGTTGTGAGCGCCGAGTACCTTGCGGCCATTCGGCGTCAACCAGCCATCGTCGAACGCCATTGGTCCGACACCGACCCATTTCGACGATTGCCAGTAGTCGATCGCTTTCACCCAGAGATCAGGGCGCTCCGCCAATCCGAAGGTGGGAACGCCCACGTTCCAACCTCGAGTCGCCAGGACGGCGACGATGCCGATCGATGCCGACACGATCAAGCAACCAGCGATCTGAACTGACTTCTTCCAACCGAACTGCAACCGAAGTCGGTGAATCCCCCAGACTGCGAAGACCACGAATGCAGTTACCACTTGGGTTCTGGAATCGGTCAGCCACAGCGTTGCACCGAACAGGAGAACGAACGGCACATAGATGCGCCTCCAATTCGACAACACCAAGGCCAAGCCCATCGTGGCAACCGGCCCCAGTTGATTCGGGTGCATCAGAATTCCACCCAGAGACCGGTTTCCGTTCGGACCAGGGAGCGTGCGTCGCTCTGCCACGGGCATAGCCCAATCGGCACCCGACACCATGACGGCAATACTCACTGCGCACAGCACGGCCATGATGACCACCAATGAGTTCACCACTTCGTGGAAATCGAGGGGGAACAGAGCAAGGCAGATCGCGATGACGATCATCGGCACATACGACATCATCGGAAGGCCGAAGCCGGCCACTTTCCACGAGATGAACTGCGCGATCATGACGCCGATCAGACCCCCAGCCATGACGACGAGCGGCTTCGAGGGTCTCCGTCTGTCGCCCCAGGAAGCGATCGCCAGGGCGATGCACATCGTTGCGATGACGATCCAAGAAAACTCGAATCGTTCGAGACTTCGTTGGCTGAACGGTCGCGAGCCGCTCTGCCCCAAGGCAGGCCACATCGCAACAATCGTCAACATGTGACCCCACAAGATCGTGCGCGCAACAAAAGTCGACGAGCGAACATTGGTCCTGGCTGAGATCCACAGCAGCACGATCGCAAGCACGATTCCGACAGAGAACCCGAGAAGAATCCAGATTCCACTCAACTCAGGCATGGCACACCTCTTCTCTTCATTCGATCTCAGCGGCCCTGGAAGCCGAACACGTGTCGAACGGTGCGGGCGATGATCTTGAGATCCAACGACAGTTGTTGATGCCGCAGGTACCAGAACTCGTATTGAAGTTTCTCGTAGGCATCCTTGTGATTCGAACCATACGGATAGTTGACCTGCGCCCATCCGGTCAGGCCCGGTGTCACAAGATGGCGAGTGGTGTAGAACGGAATCGTCGCAGACAACTCCTCGACGTAGTGAGGTTGCTCCGGGCGCGGACCAACGAGCGCGAGCTCACCGCGCAGGATGTTCCAAGCTTGAGGAAGTTCATCGAGGTGTGTCGCTCGCAGCAAGCGGCCGAACGTCGTCACTCTCGGATCATCGGGCGATGTCCAGTGATTCGTCGAATCGCCGGGAATCATCGTGCGCAATTTCCAGATGTTGAATGTCTTCATCCCTTTGCCCACCCGTTCCTGCGCGAAGAAGAGATGCCCGCGGTTCCCAAGAAGGTTGCCCATCAACACGAGCGGCAGGATTGCAACGAAGACCAGGAGAGCGGCAATGCTGAACGACAGATCGAGAATTCGGGACACGCGGCTGTAGAGCGGGTGCTGAACCTCACGCAAGTCGAAGAGGATCGCTGTCGAGGCAAGTTCTCGGATCGGAACCTTGCCGATGTACTCATCGTAGAAGCCGGTGAGGTCGCGCACCCGAAGACCCCACAGGTGGATTTCCGTCAATGCCGCAGTCACTTTTGCATCCTCTGATGAGTCAGCCGAATACACGACGGTCGTCGGTCCGTGATGTCGGATTTGTTCGAGCACACCTCGAGGATCCGACGAGGCAGCGATGTCAATGGTCGCAACGATCGAAAAGGGAATCTCGGTGTGATAATCGACATCTTCCTGAACTTGTCGTGCTTGCTCTTCGGTGCAGAGGAGCACGACGCGCTCACGTTCGGCTGAAGATCGCCGAACGATCCGGCTGATGATCGATGCTCCGGAGAAGACAACCGCATTGACCGGAATTGACGCCAGCAAAAAGAAGCGAGGAACGAAGAACTCCCCCACGCTCGTCTGCACCACAGCGAACAGAAGAGATGGCACGAGAGCCGATGACGCAACTGAAGAAAACGAGATTCGATCGGGAAGGCCAGCCGCATACCCGAGGAGCACGGCAATCACCGCATGCACGATGATCCAAGAAAACCGACTCGACGACGTGAAGTCGTAGTCGCCGATGAACTCGGCATGAATCTTGCCGAGCATCAGGGATGCTCCAAGAAGCGTCACCACCATTCCGATTCGTACGGCGGACGACGGCCTCACTGCTTTCACCCCTGCCCTTCGAGCGCGCCCCTCGTTCCCGTTGCCCGCCAAGCAGCCGCGATGTGGACGACACCGGCATCATAAACCCTGAACTGCTTCACTTCGAAACGAACCCGCTTGTCCCAGTGGTCGTACGGGTGCATTTCTGTCGAATCGGTGACAGCAACGGTCAGGTCATAGACGCCCTCCAGAAGAGGAATATGTGGGATGGCGATCTCGACCTGCGCGCGACTGTCGATCACGCCAAGCGACAGCTGATTTCGGCGAGTGGAGGAACTCCAGACCGGATGGCCTGCCAAGGTGTCGATGCCGACGGTGACCACGGCATCGTGAATCGGCATGTGTGTGTCGAGTTGGACTGCGATCGTGAGCGGGTCCATCGTCGTCGGGGTCATGACCGGGTCTCCGGATCCATCGAGCAGACGAACTTCGGAAATGACGATTTCGCCGCTACCCCAGCGTTGACCGAGTTCCCCAACTTCCTTCCGTGCCCCATGGCTCTGCCCTTGATAGGAGGAGATCACGTCAGCTGCTGGGCCGACCATCTTCAGGTCGCCACGGTCGATCCACGCAACCGTCTCGCACAACTGTTCGACTTGGGAAAGTCCGTGGCTCACGAACACGATCGTGCGACCTTCGCGGCGAAATTGCTCAACTCGCTCGGCGCTCTTGCGTTGAAACACTTCGTCTCCGACCGAGAGAACTTCGTCGATGAGAAGAACTTCTGGCTCCACATGCGCTGCCACAGCAAAACCAAGGCGGACGAACATCCCCGACGAATAGTTCTTCATCGGCGTGTCGATGAATTTTTCGAGGCCGGCGAACTCGACGATGTCGTCGAAACGTGCAGCGACTTCTCGTCGTGACAATCCCAGAATTGCTCCATTGAGATAGACGTTCTGTCGACCGGTGAGTTCTGGATGAAATCCCGCACCCAACTCCAACAGTGCCGATACTCGACCGGAGATGGCTACAGATCCCCGCTCCGGGTCGAGGACTCCACACATGCACTTCAACAGTGTGCTCTTGCCCGATCCGTTCGATCCGATGACTCCGAAAGTCGACCCTGTGGGAACCTCGAATGAGACGCCCTTCAACGCCCAGAATTCCTCGAACCGTGCCCGTCGACCCTTCAGGATCGTCGCTTTCAATGAGCGATTGCGCTCGTGATAGAGACGAAAACTCTTCCACACATCGGAGACCACAATTGCCGGGGCTGACATCGGCGCAAGCCTAACCCTGCGACCGCACTAGGGTCCTTTTGATGAAAGCGGTTCAGCGCGTGTATCGAGCCCGTGAGCTGCTCTGGAATTTGACCTTAAGAGAGCTGCGAACCAAGTACCGGGACTCGGTTCTCGGGTGGGCCTGGTCGATGGTGAACCCCCTTGCCACCATTGCGATCTACACCTTTGTCTTCAATATCATCTTCAAAGCGACCGTGCCCAAGGGCGAGAACAGTGGCATTCAGACCTTTGCACTCTTCCTCGTGTGTGCCTATTTGCCGTGGAATTTCTTTTCCGCTGCCAGCAATATCGGGATGGGTTCCATTACCGCCAATGCCGGACTCGTACGCCGAGTGCCGTTTCCTCGTGAAGTCTTGGTTTTCAGCAGTGTGATCCATTCGTGCATTCAGTTCATGATCGAGTTGGGCCTTCTTTCGGTGATCCTGCTGATTGTCGGAAGCCCGATTCTTCCCTGGTTGCCAGTGATCTTTGCCATCACTGTCCTCCTCGCCTTCTTCGTTGCTGGTGTTGCCCTCGCTCTTGCTGCGATTTCGGTTCTGTTTCGAGACACCATTCATCTGTGGCCGATTGCGCTCCAGATCTGGTTCTTCCTCACGCCGATCGTCTACTCACGAGACGTCGTCCAGGACCAACTTCCGCGCTGGGCGCAACTCGTCCTCAGAGCGAATCCCATGAATGGATTCGTCACGACGTACCGCGATCTCCTCTATCACGCTCGAGCTCCCGAACTCGACAACATCCTGTTGATAATTGGATTCTCGGCATTCAGCTTCGTCACTGGTTGGAAGATCTTTTTGAAACTTGCACGACGACTTCCCGAAGAGGTGTAGCGAGATCCTCAGTGCTGCGATCTCAGTTGTGCGATCACAGCCAGGGTTGGAACTGGTGTAGCCCTACGATCTATTCCGAATCCTCCACGCCTCGACCTCGTCACTACGGTCGTGACACTTTCGAGAATCGAGGTCGCGGGTGATTCGACGTGGGTCTGGAGTTCGTGTGACGACTCGTAGTCGGTCACGGAGTGTCGCAGTTGTCATCTTCAGTTTGGTCACGACCTGTGTGGTCGCCCTCTCGGCACCGACCGCTCGGGCAGATGAAACCCGCTGTGGTGCAACGGTGACAGATCTGGCACTACTGAACGCTGCCATTGCCGAATTCATCACTGATCCCGCGTGCAATCTGATCGAGTTTGGCCGCAGTTTCGAGATCGACAGCGCTGAACCTTTCCTCGAACAGATCTCGCTCATCGCCATTGATCCGATCGAGGCCCCCACAGCGATGACGAAAGACTTGACCATTGACGGCAAGGGGTTCGTGTTGACAGGCGACTCGATTGTTTCTGGCTTTGTCGTCTATCTCGGTTCACCCGACGGCTCGAACACACTCACCATTCGCAATCTCGGCATGTCCGGCTTCGGCGGCTCGGGTGCCGTGTCGGTGGTGAGTGGAGCGACTGTCATCGAGCGCAGTCTGTTCACGAACAACACCTTCCAGTCGACGAGCCCGATACCTGGCATGGACGGCGCAAGTGCCGGCGCAATCAACGCGGTCGGGCGTCTCGTCGTCACAGAGTCACAGTTCGAGGGAAATACCGGCTTCGAAGGCGGGGCGATTCACAGCGCGCCCTCACTTGTTCCCCAACTCGTGCCGGCGGGGGCCTCATTGCCCCCAGTGCAGATCAGTGGATCGACCTTCACCGACAACGAAGCATCTACTGCTGGGGGCGCAATCTACACACTCCAATCGCTGGTCATGAGCAACAGCACGGTCACTGGTAACTCCGGTGG
>JBDLRO010000261.1:0-4565 GCA_039800025.1 Actinomycetota bacterium
CTGGCGCTGAGCTCACGTATTCGACAACTCGTGAGTCCTGCTCTGACACTGATCGGTTGGGAACCGCGTCCGGATGAGGGAGATCTCATCGGCAAACTGCGCGGACTGTTGGTGACGGTCCTTGCGGTCAATGGCGGCGATGTCGAAGCTCAAGTACGTTGTCGAGCCCTTTTCTCCGAACACTCCCGAGACGGGTCTCGAATTCACCCCGAGCTGGTGGCTGCGGCAACGACCGCTGTCGCTGCGACAGGCGATCGAGGTGACTACGAGGTCATCCGCGAGCGCTATCTCACGAGCGACAATCCGCAAGAACGACTTCGCTACCTCTTCGCCCTCTGTGAGTTCGACGATCCGGTGCTGATCGGTGAAACGTGTGAATTCGCAATGTCATCGAACGTGAAGAGTCAGAACGCGCCCTTCGTCCTCGCCCGTTGCATCGCGGCCCGCCGTCACGGTTCGACCGCATGGGAATTCGTCAAGGCCAACTGGGACCGTGCAACAACTACATTCCCATCGAACTCGATCGTGCGAATGGCAGATCCTGTGAAATTCCTGAACACACCCGAGAAAGTTCGCGATGCACAGGAGTTCTTCGTGAGGAATCCCATCCCTCAAGCCGCGAAGACTCTCGAACAGATTCTCGAGCGTCACAGAGTGAACGCTCGCCTGCGAACGCGAGAGGAATCACGACTCGGCGAATTTCTCTCGACACGAGCCTCGATGGCAAAGGGAACCGCTCTCCTGAGCCGCATTCTTCCTGGCAAAACCTGATTTCCACCCAGAAGGGCAACCACCATGAGCGCAAACGATTCCGTGATCGACATTGCCGCATTTCGGAACTCTTTCCCTCATCTCAGCTTCTCCGATGCAGGCGGCGGAGTGCTGAATCTGGTTCTCGACGGACCGAACCTCAACGCAGTCGGACCCGAGGCACATCGGGAACTGGCCGATGTCTGGGTGGCGGTCGACAAGGACCCGCAGGTTCGTGTCGTGGTGCTGTCGGGAGCCGGCAAGGCGTTCTCGGCGGGCGGAAGCTTCGATCTGATCGACGGAATGATCACCGACTACGCATTCAGAACTCGAGTCCTCCGGGAAGCTCGAGACCTCGTGAGGAACATCATCGAATGCTCGAAACCCATTGTCTCGGCCATTCATGGTCCAGCAGTCGGCGCCGGTCTCGTCGCGGCCATCCTTGCCGACGTGTCGGTCGTGGCACGCACCGCCCGCATCATCGATGGGCACACTCGTCTCGGGGTGGCTGCCGGCGACCACGCTGCCGTGTGCTGGCCGCTTCTCGCAGGGATGGCCAAATCCAAGTACTACCTCCTGACATGTCGCCCGCTCTCGGGAGAGGAGGCAGAGCGGATCGGGTTGGTGTCCATGTGCGTCGACGACGACGCAGTGCTGTCGACGGCGACGGAGATCGCCGATGAGCTCGCACACGGCGCCCAGGCAGCGATCCGTTTCACCAAACACACTCTCAACCACTGGTACCGGATGATGCTGCCGGCCTTCGATGCGTCGCTGGCGTACGAGTTCTACGGATTCGGAGGGCCCGACGCCCTCGAGGGAGTCGCATCCCATCGAGAGAAGCGTGCGGCGGACTTCGTCGGACCCGCTGGCGACTGACCAAACTGCGTCCAAGCGCCGTTCGAGAGACCTGCTGATGCGCCACCACGATTAGGGTCGACATCGTGAACACAGGATCTCGATCGACGGACAGCTCCCCCCAGTCACTCTTCGATCTGACCGGACGAACTGCGTTGATCACCGGTGGAAGCCGCGGACTCGGGAGAGAGATGGCCTTCGCCTTCGCCCGTGCGGGAGCCGACGTGATGATTGCGGGCCGCTCTCTCGAGTCCTGCCAACAGACAGCCCTCGAGATTCAGGAAGAAACCGGGCGCAGGTGCCTCCCCGCCTCTTGTCATGTCGGCCGATGGGAAGAGGTGAACGAGCTCGCTCGTCATGCCTGGGACGAACTCGGCGGGATCGACATTCTCGTCAACAATGCCGGCAAGTCACCGCTGTACGAATCCGTCGAGAGTGTCAGCGAACAATTGTGGGATTCGGTGATCGGACTCAACTTGAAAGGGCCCTTCCGCCTCATGGCGCTCATCGGCTCGATGATGGTCGGAAGGTGCGAACAATACGATCGAACGGCCTCGATCATCAACATCTCGAGCATTGCAGCGATTCACCCGACTCCCGAAGTGATTCCGTACACAGCTGCCAAAGCTGGACTCAATGCCATGACCATCGGCTTCGCTCAGACTTTCGGCCCGCATGTTCGAGTCAACTGCATCATGCCCGGATCGTTTCGCACCGATATCAGCAAAGCGTGGAACTGGACCGTTGTCGACCAGGCAATGAAGCGCGTCGCCCTCAAGCGCGTGGGCGAACCTCACGAAATCGTCGGTGCGGCCTTGTTCCTCGCGAGTGATGCAGGCTCCTACACGACTGGAGCCGTCTTCCCCGTCGACGGCGGCGTCCCGACGTGAGACTGCTGATCCCCTCATTTCACACCGTTTGAATCTCCTTCAATGACCAAAACCGCTCGATGACGAATCCCGCTCTCCTCGTGATCTGTACCGGCAATGCGGCCCGATCGGTGATGGCTGGCTCCTACATTCGGTCTCGCCGCTCCGACCTCGACGTCGTGACAGCGGGAACTCTGACGGTCGACGGTCAACCGATCAGCTGGCGAACGCGTGAAGCCCTGTCGCGTGTCGGGTTGTCGGCTCCCCACCATCGGAGCCAGCAGATCGAGCGCCATCACGTCGAGGCAGCTGATCTGGTGATCGCGCTCGCACCGGAGCACGTCGAGTGGATTCGGCGTGAACACCCCGATGCAGCTTGGCGAACCGCAACCCTCAAGCGACTTGCGCGGGATCTACCGGCGTCGGGAACGATGTGGGAACGGCTCCGCGGTCTGCGTTTGGACCTCGTCTCTCTCGAGCCTTGGGAAGAGGTCGTCGACCCCGGCGGAGGTGAAGTCGAGGATTTCATCTCCTGCGCAGTCGAAGTCGTCGAAGTCCTCGACGGTCTCATCGAGCGCTTCTGACCGGTTCGTGACATGACGTCACGTCACGGTTTCAGCGACGACCTTCGACGACAGCAATTCTTCGATCTCGGCATCGGACCGACCCACCTCGCGCAGGATGCTGCGGGTGTGTTCGCCCAACGCCGGCGCAAGCGCCCGCGGAATGCTCGGCGAGCCATGAAAGTCCGCGGGCGAATTGATCATCTTGGTGGTGGAGCCCTGAGCATCGGGCACTTCGATCAGTCCGCCCGCATGTGCGAGTTGCGGGTCGCTCAGGATCTCGTCTGGCGAGTTCACGGGCGACCAGAACATGTCGGGTTCGGTTGCGAACACTTCCGCCCATTGCGACATCGTCTTGGACGCAAAGATCTCATCCAGGAGCGGAGTCAGCTGTCGGTGGTTGAGGGCCCGGTCACGGGCCGTCGCGAAACGAGGGTCGTCGATCCACTCGGGATGCCCGACGACTCGGGCGAGAGGCGGCCAATGCCGGTCCCCTTCGATCCCGACGACCCAGAACCACTTGTCGTCGGCAGTCCTGTAGTTGTTGACCGATGGACTCAGGACGGAATCCCGATTTGCCACGGGCTGATAACGCCCCCAGGACAAAGCCATGTTGAGGTCGAAGCCGATCGTGTAGACACCCTGACGGAGGAGCGACGTCGACACCAACTGACCGTCGCCAGTTCGCTCTCGATGCAGGAGTGCTGCGCAGATCGCCCCTGCGAAGGTCACCCCAGTCGAGTGGTCGCCCATTCCCCCGCGCAGAATCGGCAGTTCGGCGCCGGTCGGGGTCAACAAGTGGGCGATTCCCGATCTTGCCCAATACGCGGCGATATCGAAGCCCGGCCGGTTCGCATCCGGACCTTCGAGCCCGTAACCGGTGATCTGGCCGTAGACCAGTCGGGGCCAACGGGAGCGCAGTGACGCTTCGTCGAGTCCGGCTCGTTTCAGTCCCTGACTGCGCACATTTGTCACGAAGACGTCGGCTCCACTCACCAGATCGAGAGCGATCTCGCGGCCTTCCTTCGTCGAAATGTCGAGGGCGATGCTGCGCTTGTTGCGATTGTCCAATTCGAAGACGGGGTTGTTCGGCATTCCTCGACCGAGGATGAACTGGAAACTGCGCGCCGGGTCTCCGGCGAGGGGTTCGATCTTGACGACATCGGCTCCCCAGTCACCGAGAACTCCCGCAGCAGCGGGGCCGGCTACCCACACTCCGAGTTCGACGACCTTGATTCCCTCGAGTGGACCGGACATGGGTGCGACCCTAGGACACGGGCGACTCAAACGAATGGTTGACGATCATGTCACGGATTCGGCAATGTCACGGATTCGGCAATGTCACGGATTCGGTCTCGAGCAGACACGAATTGAGGAACCTTGGTGGAGGTGAGGGGAATTGAACCCCTGGCCTCTACATTGCGAACGTAGCGCTCTGCCAACTGAGCTACACCCCCAAGGGCGAACAGACTCTAGCGGGAAACCCGCCGAACGCTCAGGACGCGCGGATCCAGTCGCGCCGATA
>JBDLRO010000262.1:0-7705 GCA_039800025.1 Actinomycetota bacterium
GGTCATTGCGTCCGGAGCGATCGCAGCCGTCATTCGTCGCAGGCGCGGTCCGTCGGCAGATAGACCGTCGCACGATCCTGTGTGACTTTGCGCAACACACCGCGATCGGTCAGATCATCGAGCGCTTCTCGGTTGACTGTCGAGAACGTGGCGTCATTGCTGATGACGATCGCTCCCTGCGCGACGAGGAGGGGACAGGGGATGCGCTGGTAGATCGCGACATCGTCGACGACTTCGCCGGTCAGTGGTTTCACCGACATCGGCGTGTAGGCGGCGGGGAGACCAGTGTCCCAGTGGACGCCGTCGGCATCGTTGGAGATGACGACAGCGATGTCGAGGTCGACCACGCTCTGTGAGAGTGCGATCGGGCGCTGGACGTCGCTGAACCGTTCCAGCGCGTTCCACGGCCGGACCCCAGCGAATCCCCAGACGATGAGGGCGCAGGTGAATGCGCCGATCCCTGTCATTCTTGATCTTCTGGCGAGGCTCGATCTTGTGGTGAGGCTCGATCTCGTCGAGCGGGGTGAATCCCTCTCGTTGGACGTCCTCGTGGACGAAAACGCATCGGTGGTGAGCCATTCGAGTCCTGTCCAAACCATTGCACACATGACGAGGATCCCGATTGGCAACATCAATCGATTGTCAGCGATGACCAGTGCATCGAATCCGAGTATTCCTGCGACGAGTCCGGCCGTGAGAATTGCCGCCGCGGCCAAGGCGATATCGGCCGTGTCGGTGAAGAAACGTCGGCGGCGAATCACGGCGTCCACTGCGAGAGCCATCATCACGACAACGGCGACCGTGGCGGGCCACGACCACCACGAAGGACCATCGGTTGTGAAGTACGTGCGACGGATGTCTCCCTGAACTGCGTCGAACCAGCCCCCGACTGAGCGAACGAAGACCTCGACATCGATGCGGTCGAGTCCGCGCCAGCCGGCGCTGTGGCCGCCTCCTGCGGCCGACGCAGCAGCGATGTTGATCGCAGCAGGGGTCATCATGGCGAGCGTCCATACAAATGACTGGCGGGCACGACCCGTGCGTCGATGGTGTTCCCATCCGGCCAACACGGCGAGAGGAGCACCGAGAAATCTCAGGAGCGAACTCGTGACGACGAGAACGACCACGGGACTCCAACGTCCGTTGTTGCGGTATCGACCGAGAGCACCGACGAGAAGAAGCGTCGATGCGATGAACAGCGGTTCGGACAGTGTTCCCTGGGTCACGAGTCGCATGGCCGGCAGGAACGGCACGAGGCACGCAAAAGCGCCGAGAAGGAGCGATCGCGTGAGGGAACGAGACCACGCAGCACCTGGAGATGTGGTTTTCGCCGAGGCTCCGCTCACGATCGCCCAAGCGGTGAGTGCGATGGCGATCACGGTGAGCAGATGCATCGCTGCTCGGGTGCCGATGACGACGCCGGCTGAACCGGCGATCAATGGGTAGGCGATCGGAAAGTCGACGAACGGAATCGAGCCGCCTCGATCGAGGAATTCGACCGCGTCGAAGTTGGAGAACGACGGTGTGAGAGTCGTTCGCAGCGGCTGTCCCGAGGCGACAGATTCGGCTCCACTCCAATAGGTGACCGTATCGAGGAGGGGAATGATCCCATGGCGCAATTGCACTGCGGCCGTGACTGCGCCGACCCCGGCAGCACAAAGGCCGACGATGAGTGCGACCCGAGGCGTGTCACGTCGAGACTCATCCTCGGAGGCGGTGTCGGACGGTTGCACTCGAGCAGTCTGCCATTCCGATCTCGCCCGAGTCGGTTCGTCGGCGAAGTCCGCTCGAGCGTGCGACCACGATTGCGAGCGGTCGAGTGGAGACTGCCAAGATGACCTCATGTCGAACGAAGAGCGTGTATCGATCACAGTGTCCGGCGGTGTCGCCGACGTCCGTCTGAACCGTCCGGACAAGCGCAATGCGCTCGACGGCGCGATGTTCTCAGCACTGGCGGCAGCTGGTGAACGACTGAAGTCCGAGTCGGCCGTGCGCGCAGTCGTGCTGTCGGGGGAGGGGTCGTCGTTCTGTGCCGGCCTCGACTTCGGGTCGTTCCAACAGATGGCTTCTGGTTCCGCTGGAATGGGGTCGTCGGAGGATTCTGGGAATCCGGGAAACATGTCACCGGGTCGCATCACCCATCTCGGTCAGCAAGTCTCCTGGGTGTGGCAAGAGATTCCCGTGCCGGTGATCGCCGCGGTGCACGGTCATGCGCTCGGCGGTGGAATCCAGATCTGTCTCGGAGCCGATATCCGGATCGTGCACCCCGACACGCAGATGTCCGTTCGGGAAATCCACTGGGGTCTCGTGCCCGACATGACGGGCACGATGGTTCTGTCCCGTCTCGTTCGACCTGACATCGCGAAGGAATTGACGTTCACTGCGCGGGTCTTCGACGGACGTGAAGCTCTGTCGCTCGGCTTGGCAACGAAACTGTCCGATGACCCTCGTGCAGATGCGATGGAGGTGGCCCGCGAGATCGCAGGTCGGAGTCCAGACGCAGTGCGCGGAGCCAAGGAGCTGTTCAATCGTCTCGCATGGTCCGAGGCGGCTGATCAATTCGCTGCTGAGCGACACGTCATTGGCTCCTTGATCGGTCGGGCGAACCAGGTGGAGGCTGTGATGGCCAATTTCGAAAAGCGTCCGCCCGTCTTCAGCGACGCTTGAGAGAGCAGCGTCCCTAGTCGGCTGCAGGGTGTCCGATCGGTATCCGCTTCGAGGCGGGTGCCGTACCAATAGCGTCGTGTGACAGGCGTTGCGTCGTCGGCATGAGACTCTGGTCGAAATGAGGCGTGCGGTGAACGAGGATCCCCCCTAGTATCCAATTGCCGATCGGGCCAGCGTCGTCCCGGGGCTCACAATCCATCCGTGATCCCGAGAGAGACGACATGAGCAGCCTGAATGGTTTGCCTGCAGCAGCAGGCTTGTACGACCCCCGATTCGAACATGACGCCTGCGGAGTGTCGTTCGTCGTCGACATCAAAGGTCGGCGGAGCCATGACATCGTGAGTCGCGGACTTGGTGCATTGTGCAACATGGAGCACCGCGGAGCCACTGGTGTGGACGTGGCAACCGGAGATGGCGCGGGAATTCTGATCCAAGTTCCCGACAGATTCCTTCGCGAAGTCGTGTCGTTCGCCTTGCCGCCGGCTGGCAACTATGCCGTCGGGCTCGCCTTCTTGCCCCAGGATGCTGGTGAGGCGGACCAAGCGAAGAAGGCGAACGAGTCGATCGTGTCAGAGCAGGGCCTGCGCGTCCTCGGCTGGCGCTCCGTGCCCACGGATCCTTCTTCCCTCGGCGAGAGTGCGCGCGCAGTGATGCCCACGTTCGCCCAGGTGTTCATCGACGACCCGGATGGATCGTCGCTCATCGATCTCGATCGCAAGGTTTTCATCGCGCGCAAGCGCATCGAGCACGAGTTGCCCGAACAGCTGCGCACCTACTTTCCGTCTTTGAGCAGCCGGACGTTGATCTACAAGGGAATGTTGACCACTCCTCAGCTGGGAGCGTTCTATCCAGACCTCGCCGATGAGCGAATCGAAAGTGCTCTCGCTCTCGTGCACAGCAGATTCTCGACGAACACCTTCCCGTCGTGGCCCCTTGCGCATCCATATCGATTCATCGCCCACAACGGCGAGATCAATACGGTTCAGGGAAATCGGAACTGGATGCGGACACGGGAATCGCTGCTGTCGACACCGCTGATGCCCGGTCTCGAGCGGGCATTCCCCATCTGCTCGCCTGGAGGTAGCGACTCCGCGAGTTTCGACGAAGTACTCGAACTGCTCCACCTTGCAGGACGTTCACTTCCTCACGCGGTCTTGATGATGATTCCTGAAGCTTGGGAGAACCACGAGACGATGGATGCCCAGAAGCGAGCCTTCTATCGATTCCACTCGTCGATGATGGAGCCATGGGACGGTCCAGCGAGCGTGGCGTTCACCGACGGAACAGTGATCGGCGCGGTTCTCGACAGGAATGGCCTGCGTCCGAGTCGGTACTGGGTGACCGACGACGATCTCGTGGTGATGGCTTCGGAGGTCGGTGTGGTGGACATCGACCCTGCTCGTGTCGTGCACAAGGGGCGTCTCCAACCAGGTCGGATGTTCTTGATCGACACGAGTCTTGGCCGCATCGTCGACGACGAGGAGATCAAGCGATCACTCGCTCAGGAACATCCTTACGAAGAATGGTTGGAAAAGGGATTGGTCCATCTCGACGGCCTGCCCGAGCGAGAGCACATCGTTCACACCCACGACAGCGTCCTTCGCCGGCAGCAGATGTTCGGGTACACACACGAGGAGTTGAAGGTGATCCTTGCTCCAATGGGCAAGACCGGAGCCGAACCCATCGGGTCGATGGGGACCGATACGCCGATTGCGGTTCTCTCCGATCGTTCGCGGCTGCTGTTCGACTACTTCCAGCAGCTCTTCGCGCAGGTCACGAATCCGCCACTGGACGCAATTCGCGAGGAGGTCGTGACGAGCGTCGGGCGAACAGTGGGGCCGGAGTCGAATCTCCTCGAGCCAGGACTGGAGAACTGTCGGCAGTTGGTCCTCCCATTTCCGATCATCGACAACGACGAGCTCGCCAAGATCATTCACGCCGATGACGATGGAGACCATCCCGAACTGAAGGCGACTGTGGTATCCGGCCTGTATCGGGTATCAGGGGGAGGGGAAGCCCTGCGCGAAGCGATCTCCGATGTCCGACAGCAAGTGTCGGACGCCATCGATGACGGAGCGCGCATCATCGTCTTGTCGGATCGCAACAGCGATTCGGTTCTCGCTCCCATTCCATCGCTTCTTCTGACGTCTGCGGTGCATCACCATCTGATTCGTGAGAAGAAGCGAACAATGGTGGGTCTGATCGTCGAATCGGGTGATGCTCGCGAAGTTCATCACATGGCACTCCTCATCGGATTCGGTGCCGGAGGGATCAATCCCTACCTCGCTTTCGAGTCGATCGAAGACTTGATTCGCGAAGGTGAACACGGTCTCGGCGACCTCGATCCCAAGACTGCCGTGAGCAAGTACATCAAGGCCGCCGGCAAGGGGGTCCTCAAGATCATGTCCAAGATGGGCGTGAGCACCGTGGCGTCGTACACCGGTGCGCAGATCTTCGAAGCCATCGGTCTCGGTCGAGACGTCATCGACGAGTACTTCACGGGAACGGTGAGCAGACTCGGCGGCATCGGCCTCGACGAGATCGCCCGTGAAGTGGCGGAGCGTCATTCCATCGCGTATCCGTCGAATCCGGAGCGTCGGGCACACCGCAAACTCGATCTCGGTGGCGAGTACCAGTGGCGTCGCGAAGGCGAATACCACCTCTTCAATCCAGAGACCGTGTATCGACTCCAGCACTCGACGAGAGCGAAGCGTTACGACATCTTCAAGCAGTACACCCAGGCCGTCGACGACCAGTCGAAGCATCTTGCAACTCTGCGCGGATTGTTCACGTTCAAGTCGCAGTCGCGTCAGCCGATACCGATCGACGAGGTCGAATCGGTGAGCGACATCGTGAAGAGGTTCTCGACAGGGGCGATGAGCTACGGATCGATTTCGGCTGAAGCACACGAGACCCTGGCCATCGCCATGAACTCGATTGGTGGAAAGAGCAACACGGGAGAGGGTGGCGAGGATCCCGAGCGCCTTCACGACCCTCGTCGTCGTTCGGCCATCAAGCAGGTTGCTTCAGGGCGCTTCGGAGTCACGAGCGAATACCTCGTGAATGCCGACGATCTGCAGATCAAGATGGCGCAGGGAGCCAAGCCGGGCGAAGGCGGACAGCTGCCCGGTCACAAGGTCTACCCGTGGGTGGCGAAGACTCGTCATTCGACTCCGGGTGTCGGTCTCATCAGTCCGCCTCCTCATCACGACATCTACTCGATCGAGGATCTCAAGCAGTTGATCCACGATTTGAAGAACTCGAATCCGATGGCGCGAGTTCACGTCAAACTCGTCGCAGAAGTCGGAGTTGGCACGGTGGCAGCCGGAGTGAGCAAGGCCAAAGCCGATGTCGTTCTGATTTCGGGTCACGACGGTGGAACGGGGGCCTCTCCATTGACGTCGTTGAAGCACGCAGGCGCTCCGTGGGAATTGGGCCTTGCCGAGACTCAGCAGACGCTGCTGCTCAATGGCCTGCGAGACCGGATCGTCGTCCAAGCAGATGGACAAATGAAGACGGGACGAGATGTCGTGATTGCAGCGCTTCTCGGAGCGGAGGAGTTCGGCTTTGCAACCGCCCCGCTCGTCGTCAGCGGATGCATCATGATGCGCGTGTGTCATCTCGACACATGCCCCGTCGGAGTTGCGACTCAGAATCCGGTTCTGCGACAACGTTTCAGCGGCAAACCGGAATTCGTCGTCAACTTCTTCGAGTTCATCGCCCAAGAGGTGCGCGAAATCATGGCGGAACTCGGTTTTCGCACGATCGAAGAAATGGTCGGGCGAAGCGATGTGCTCGACACGGCACAGGCGGTCGATCACTGGAAGGCGAGAGGGCTCGACATGTCTGCAATTCTCGAACCGGCCCGCAATCCGTACGGCCAAACCCTTCATCGCAGCGTGGCCCAGGATCACGGCCTCGATGAAGCTCTCGACCTCCGATTGATCGAACAGTCCCGTTCCGCCATCGAGGAGCGTCGATCGATTCGCCTGTCGTCGACCATCGGGAATACGAATCGAACCGTCGGCACGATGCTCGGATACGAAGTCACGAAGAAGTGGGCGGGGGAAGGGCTTCCTGATGACACGATCTCGATCGACTTCTCCGGATCCGCCGGTCAGAGTTTCGGAGCATTCGTGCCACGCGGAATCACTCTTCGTCTCAGTGGCGACGCGAACGACTATGTCGGAAAGGGATTGTCCGGGGGCCGCATCGTCGTCCGACCGGACTCGCGTTCGAAGTTCGTCGCTCACGACAACGTCATTGCGGGCAATGTGATCGGATACGGCGCAACATCGGGGGAGATGTATCTGCGCGGTGTGGTCGGCGAGCGCTTCTGCGTCCGGAACTCGGGTGCGACAGCGGTCGTCGAGGGTGTCGGCGACCACGGGTGCGAGTACATGACCGGAGGTCGTGTGGTCGTACTCGGATCCACGGGTCGGAATTTCGCAGCAGGAATGTCTGGGGGAGTCGCGTACGTCTACGACCCGACTGGCAACTTTCCGTCGAAGGTCAACTACGAGATGGTCGATCTCGAGAAGCTGTCTTCTGTCGACGAGGAAGAGCTCGTAGAGATTCTGCAGCGACATCTCGTTGAGACCGATAGCGACGTGGCGCGGCGCGTGGTCGATCAATGGGAGCGGGAGAAGTCGTCGTTCGTGAAGGTGATGCCTCGTGACTATCGACGAGTCCTCGAAGTCATCGATGCAGCGCGAGCTGAGGGATTGAGCGAGCAGGAGATGTTGGACCGAGTGATGGAGGCTGCCCGTGGGTGAGACGACCGGATTTCTCAAATGGGACAGGAAGTTGCCGGAACATCGGCCGGTGCCGGTTCGACTGCGCGATTGGCGTGAAGTGTACGAACCTTTCGATGCAGCAAGTTTGCAGAAGCAGGCGGGCCGTTGCATGGACTGCGGAATTCCGTTCTGCAACAACGGCTGTCCATTGGGGAACTTGATTCCCGATTGGAACGACCTCGTGTACCGCGATCACTGGCGTGAGGCAATCGATCGTCTCCATGCCACGAACAATTTCCCGG
>JBDLRO010000263.1:0-8900 GCA_039800025.1 Actinomycetota bacterium
TATGGCGTGCCGCGGAGGTTGAGCGAGAGTGGGCCCTTGGAAAAACCGCAGAACTTGCACTTGAAGGTGCACACGTTCGTGTAGTTGATGTTCCGGTTGTGCACCCAGGTGACGACATCTCCGACGGTCTCGCTGCGCAGGTGATCGGCGTATTCGGCGATCCGGTGCACATCGGGCCCACGCGCAGCGAAAAGATCCACGATGTCGGACTCGCCGACGACATGTCCCATGCGATGTGCCTCGAGAATCTCGCCGATGCGCGAATGGTTCGATGTCGCAACACGCGGCGCGTTGTTCGCGCCGAGAATATTGGGCGGCGCGTTGTTCGCGCCTCTGTACCACTGCGTGCTGCGGTGGCCGACGAGTACCACTTCGGCTCCATCGTGAACGACATCGGCAGCAGTCACCTTCTCCGGCCAGATCGAACCTGGATCGTCTCTCGCGAGGGATTCTGCATCGGTGCGGTCGATCACTGCGAAACGCAGGTCGACGTCGATCCACTGGTTGTGACCAGCTGTGAAGGTTCGACCGGTGTCGAGTGTGATGTTCTCGATGAACTCGGGGTACACAGTCAGGCGTGGAGCGAGAGTCATGCCGCGTTCCTCGGTGACCGCACGCAGGCGATCGAGATCGGGCCACGGTCGTTCCGGGTTGACATGGTCGGCGGTGACGGGGGAGACCCCACCCCAATCATCGATACCGGCATCGAGGAGGTGGCCGAATTCATCACTCAAGTTCGGAGGAGCTTGGAGATGGATCTCGACAGGCAGAAGAACCCGTGCTGCGGCGATCGACCAGAGAAATTCATCGGTCGGGCACGGGGGTTCGTTCTTCATTCCGGTTCCCGGCTTCGGAAGGAAGTTCTGCACGATCACTTCTTGCACATGACCGTGGCGTCTGTGGCTCTCAGCGATCGCCCAGAGAGCGACGAGTCGGTCGAGGCGGCTCTCCCCGATCCCGACGAGAATCCCAGTCGTGAAGGGGATCCGGGCTTCACCTGCTGCCTCGAGAGTGGCGAGTCGCCGGGCCGGCGTCTTGTCCGGTGCGCCTCGGTGACATGTCAAGTCGTCTCGCAGACTCTCGATCATCATTCCCTGACTCGGCGACCAGCGTCGTAGAGCGATGAGTTCGTCTGCTGACAGCGCACCGGCATTCGCATGGGGGAGAAGGCCAGTTTCTTCGACGACCCGCCGCGCCATGTCCGTGAGGTACTCGACGGTCGACGCGTACCCATGGTCGTTCAGCCATGTTCGAGCGATCGGATAACGCTCCTCGGGAGCTTCACCGAGCGTGAACAGTGCCTCGTGACATCCCTGTCGAGCCCCCGCTCGCGCGATGTCGAGAACTTGCTCAGGGGTCAGGAAGGGTGATTCCAATCGAGCGGGCGGTTGAGCGAACGTGCAGTAGCCACAGGTGTCTCTGCACAACATCGTCAAAGGGATGAAGACCTTCGGCGAATACGTGACGCGCGTCCCGGTTCGGGAGTCGCGAATGGCCCGAGCGCGTGCCATGAGTTCGGCCAGTGGCGTGTCGATGAGATCGACGATCTGACTCGGCAGATGTCCGGCGTCGATGAAGTCAGCGGACGTGGACAGGGGAATGAGCTGGCGCACCATGGGTTGCTCCATCCAAGGTTGGTCCCGGATGCGTCGAAGACGGTGCATCGACGCACAACGAGAGAGACACGTGGCGAGTGAGCCCGCCTCGGGTCAGATGTGGATCGGTTGTTGCCAGCGCACGACGGGACCGTCCCGAATGCGAGAGAACCGAGACACCCCCAGTTCGTCGTGCGACTGAGATCCTAACTCCTGTCGTCGCTTCCACACCCAGTTGCAACGACCGGATCCAATGGCCCAGATCGAACGTCTTGGTCGAGATTCCATGCCAGAGATCGTGACGCTCCGTGGGACCTGACGGTCCGGTCACAACTCCGGATCGTGCCGGAATGCGTCGAGAATGTTCGAGATCGCCACTCCGTGGCGGTGACCGGTTCGAGCGATGTAGCCGAACTGGGTTCCGGAATCCGGGTCGCGCACGGTGAAGAACTGCTCGTGACCCTGCTCGTCGACGATGACAGGCGTGATGTCCGAGGTAGGCGTGCTCAATGTCGCGTGTGCGTACCCCGCGTTGAGAACCTCGATCGCCACATGGTGAATTCCACTTCCGTGGGCGGCGAGGTGCGCTTCGACCTCTGGTCCCGCCTTCGGCCCGACGAGAACCAACGTCACCCCGCCGGCGGCAATCACTGCGATTCCTTCACGTTGCGGGGTCATCGGGAGCCGATGGAAACCGAGGTGATCCGTAAAACCCTGGACTACGGAGTCCAGATCCTCGACGGCCACGACGACGTGGTCGATGCGAGTCGTCACGGTGTCCATGGCCGCGTCGATCGTCGATCGGGTGTTGGTCGACGCAGCGATCTTGTCGGGAGCGCCGTCGGAACGTCGACCCGCCACTTCGATGCGATGTGTCTCGGCGAGCACCACCCGCATGATCTGTTCGATGAAGTCCGGATCCACGGAGCGGTCGATCGCCCACTGGCGACGACTCGTGAGAACATCACGGACACGTTGGGGTTGGATGATCGGGGTGTCGGACTTCTCTTTGAGGTGCGCGACTTCGTTGCACACCTCCAACCGCTGGGCGAGAACCTCCACCAATTGTCGATCCAGTTCGTCGATACGAGTTCGCAGCGCAGCGAGTTCCGGTGTGACGATCGACTTCACGGACTCAGGCGACTTCACGGACTCAGGCGACTTCACGGACTCAGGCGACTTCACGGACTCAGGCGATTTCACGGACTCAGGCGTCGGCGTGTGCGAACTCGACGTTCTTCGACTCGACGACTCCGACATGTCTCCTACGGTAGTTGCTCGAACGGTTTCAGGATTTTTCCTGCCTGCGGGATCGCTTCAGTGCGTCGCCCGGTACGGTTCCACGAGGCGTTCGATGTGCTTCGCCAGGACGTCCATTTCGAGGTTGACACGACTCCCTGCCGGTCGGTGTCCGAGTGTGGTGACTGCGGCGGTGTGGGGGATGACAGCGACGCGGAACGTGTCATCGGTGATGTCGAAGGCGGTGAGGCTGATGCCGTCGACCGTGACCGACCCCTTCTCCACCAGGTATCGCATCAAATTGCGGGGGACTCGAACGACGAGGTCCGGGGCAGGACTCACCACTTCGCCAACTGCGTCGACATGTCCGAGCACCATGTGCCCTCCGAGGCGGTCTCCGAGAGCCATGGGGCGCTCGAGATTGACGCAGTCCCCGGGGAGCAGCGACCCGACCGTGGTCCGTTCCAGTGTTTCCGAACTGACGTCGGTCTCCCACCATGATCCCGAGCCGGATCCACCCGAATCGACGAGGGTCAGGCAGCATCCATTGACCGCTATCGAGGCGCCGAGATCGGATCCATCGAGAACCGTGGTTGCCTGGATCCGCAGGCGCAATCCGGGTCCCCAGTCCGATTGGGCGGGTCGAGTCGAAATGACGGTGCCCAATTCCTCGACGATTCCCGTGAACATGGGGTCAGGGTAGCGGTTGCCACTTCGGTCGGATTCAGGCGGGGCGGGTTTCAGATATCGACAGCGCCCGGGGTTGGGGAGCGTTTCCCCACCCACCCCCGTAGGATGCAAGGGTCCGTTGGGGCTCCGAGCTCTGGCGTGATGCAGATCTGTCACAGATTCTGCGACCTCCGTCTCGACAACCCGGAAGGCAGAGCCAACATGGCTGCAACACCCAAGAACGAAACGATCGCCCAGCACCGTACACACGGAACCGACACCGGTTCTCCGGAAGTGCAGATCGCACTGTTGTCCGATCGCATCAATCATCTCACCGAGCATCTCAAGACCCACCCCCACGACCATCACAGTCGCCGTGGACTTCTGATGATGGTCGGACGGCGTCGTCGTCTTCTCGACTACGTCAAGGGACGCAACGTCGAGCGCTACCGCGAAATCGTTGCCAAGTTGGGTCTGCGTCGCTAAGACGCAGACCGAACACACACAAACAAACGGGCAGAGAAGGTCTGGTTGTCAGTCGCCGGGGCCGGCACCGAGGTGCCGACCGTGCCGACTGGGAACCGACCCGCTGCTCCAGAGGCGACGCGACACGATGTTGCCGTCGCGTGAAAGGAGCTCGTCATGGCTGATGCCATTCGAGTGTCGGGTCTCGTGGGAGACACCGACAAGACCATGTCCTTCGAGACGGGCAAGTTCGCCCCGCAGAGTCAGGGAGCAGTTGTCGCCAGTATCGGCAACAGCATCGTGCTGGCGACGGCCAATGCCGCCAAGGATGTTCGTCCAGGAGTCGACTTCTTCCCGTTGACAGTCGACGTCGAAGAACGCGCATATGCAGCCGGCAAGATTCCTGGAGCGTTCTTTCGACGTGAAGGTCGACCGAGTGAAGCAGCGATTCTCACCTGCCGTTTGACCGATCGTCCGTTGCGCCCGGCATTCCCCGATGGTTTCCGCAACGAAACACAGATCGTTCTCACGATCCTCGGAGCCGATCAGGTCAACCCACACGATGTGTTGAGCATCAACGCCGCTTCGGCCGCACTGATGATCAGCGGCATTCCGTTCGACGGTCCGATCGGCGCGGTGCGCATCGCGTACTCGCAAGATGGGGAGTGGATCCCCCATCCGACCTATGCAGAAGGCGAAGAGGGAACGTTCGAACTCGTCGTGGCTGGCCGTGAACTCGACAACGGCGACGTTGCGATCATGATGGTCGAAGCCGGTGGAACCGAGAAGAGTTTCGAGTATTACGAGACCGGCGCTCCGAAGGTGGACGAGACGGTGCTCGCAGGAGGCCTCGAAGCCTCGAAGCGATACATCAAGGAGTCGATCGCTCTGCAGCGCAAACTGCTGGCTTCGGTCATTTCGACCAGGGGTCCGATCACGCCGATGTCCTACACCCCGGTCCTCGACTACGACGACACGGTCTGGGAAGCGGTCGAGAAGATCGCAGCCCCACTTCTCGCCGATGCTGTGAAGATCGCCCTCAAGGCAGATCGCAACGCTGCCATCGACGCTGCAGGAAATGCCGCCGTCGCGCAGCTCGCGGGGACGCCCGAGTCTCCGTTGTTCGGTCGGGACAAGGAGATCAAGGAAGCGGTTCGCAGCCTCACCAAGAAGCTCGTTCGCAAGCGCATCGTCGAGGACGGCGTCCGCATCGACGGTCGCGGTCCTCGAGACCTGCGTCCGGTTTCCTCCGAAGTGTCGGTGCTGCGCACAGCACATGGTTCGGGTTTGTTCCAGCGCGGTGAAACCCAGGTCATGAGTGTGACCACTCTCGCCATGCCTCGAATGAACCAGATGCTCGACACGCTTTCGCCCGTCACCGAGAAGCGCTACATGCACCACTACAACATGGCCCCGTGGGCCAATGGTGAAACCGGTCGTGTGGGGTCGCCGAAGCGACGCGAGATCGGACACGGAGCACTCGCAGAACGAGCTCTCCTTCCCGTCGTGCCGAGCCAGGAGAAGTTCGCCTACGCGCTGCGTCTCGTCAGCGAGGTGATGAGCTCGAATGGTTCGACCTCGATGGCATCGGTGTGCGCGAGCAGCCTGTCACTGATGGATGCAGGTGTCCCGATCCGGGCACACGTCGCAGGTATTGCCATGGGCTTGATCTACGCCGAAGGGAAGTATCTGAGTCTCACCGACATCCTCGGTGCGGAGGACGCCTTCGGCGACATGGACTTCAAGGTTGCTGGAACTGCAGACGCGGTGACAGCACTCCAGCTCGACACGAAGATCGACGGCATTCCCGCCGATGTCCTCGCATCGGCACTCGCTCAGGCGCGTGAGGCTCGACTGCAGATTCTCGGTGTCATGACCGCTGCAATTGCGAAGCCGCGTGAGTCCGTCGCAGAAACGGCACCGAAGATCACCTCGATCACGATTCCTCTCGACAAGGTCGGTGAGGTCATCGGACCGAAGGGCAAGGTCATCAACACCATCCAGCAGGAGACGGGAGCCGACATCGGCGTCGACGACGACGGAGTGGTCGGCATCGTCACCATCGGAGCCGTCGAGGCGTGGCGAATGGAAGATGCGAAGGCCCGAATTCTTGCCATCGTCGATCCGCCCAAGGCCGAGCTCGGCGCAACATACGTCGGGCGCGTCGTGAGCATCACCAAGTTCGGTGCATTCGTGAACATTCTCCCGGGACGAGACGGCCTGGTTCACATCTCGAAGCTCGGAGGAGGCAAGCGCATCAACAACGTCGAGGACGTCCTCACGCTCGGTCAGGAGATCGAGGTGCGCGTCGACGACATCGACGACAAGGGAAAGGTCAGCTTGTCACCTGTTGGCGAAATGGCCGCCCCCGAAGGTGCTGTCTCGGCTCCGAGGGAACCGCGACGCGAGAAGCGAGACGACAGCGGAGCGATCACCGTCAGTTTCGATGACGCCTTCGACGACGAGATCAGCGCTGAACTCGGCGAACTCGGACCCGGCGGAGAAGCCGGCGGATCCGAGCGCGGAGGTCGTCAGGATCGCGGCGGACGCAGCGGCAGTCGCGGTCCCCGTCGACATCGCTGAAGCCTTCGACGCGGGACGCATAGCCGACCTCGGGTCGTGCACACCCGGGAACCCTGGACACATAGGATCCCTGCATGTCCAAGATTCGAGTAGGAGTATTCGGGGCCGGCGGTCGCATGGGTGCTGCGGTGTGCGATGCCGTCGCCGCGGATCCGAATCTGGAGCTCGTCGCAGCAGTCGATCCGCGCGCGACGGGACAGACCGTCCACGGACTCGCCGTCGCTGCCGATCCACGAGCTCTCTCTGATTCCGGAGTCGAGGTCGCGGTCGACTTCACTGTTGCAGATGCGGCGCGCACCAACCTGCAGTGGTGCGCGCTCCACGGGGTCCATGCGGTGGTCGGGACGACCGGTCTCGACGACGATGACATAGCGGACCTTCGTGCCTGGTTCACATCATCGAACTGTCTGATCTCTGCCAACTTTGCGATCAGCGCCGTATTGATGATGAGGTTCGCCGAGATGGCGGCACCGTGGTTCGACACGGCAGAAATCATCGAACTGCACCACGACGCCAAAGCAGATGCGCCATCGGGTACCGCATTGGCCACTGCACGACGCATGGCAGAGGCGTCATCGACGTGGGCTGACGACCCGACGACGCACGAGATCGTTTCTGGATCCCGAGGCGGCCTCGGACCAGCGGGAATTCGCCTGCACGCAGTGCGCATGCGGGGCATGGTCGCCCACCAGGAAGTCATTCTGGGTGCCCCGGGTCAGACGCTGACGATACGCCAGGACAGCTACGACCGGGTGAGTTTCATGCCAGGGGTCGTGTTGGCGTGCAAACGCATTGCAGGACTTCGCGGATTGACCCTCGGTCTCGAGGCGGTTCTCGATCAGAGATGATCGAGAACGATTTCGCAGGCGCTCACCGTGATTCCGGGACCTTCCTCGACGTTCAGTTCTGTGACCACACCGTCTTCGAGGATGGCCGAATAGCGACGCGAGCGCACTCCGAGGCCGAAGCCCGAGCCGTCCATGTCGAGACCGACCGCTTTGGTGAACACGCCAGAACCGTCGCCGAGCATCACGATGCCCTCGGCGCCGTGAGCCTTGCTCCACGAGTCGAGAACCCAGGGGTCGTTGACGCTGATGCAGGCAATGGTGTCCACGCCTTTCGCGCGCAGTGAGTCGCGGTTCTTCACATAGCCCGGCAGGTGCACGTTCGAACAGCCGGGAGTGAACGCTCCCGGAACGGCGAACAGGACGACTTTGCCCTTGCCGAGGACGTCATGAGTTTGAACCGGCTTGGGGACGCCGTTCTCGTCGAGGATGTGGACGGTGACGTTGGGGATCGTGTCTCCGACTGCGATGGCCATGTTTGTTGCTCCGATGTTCGTGGATGGGCTCGTCTCGTTCCGCGATTGCCGCCTGGGACGAGGAGAAGGACGAGCCGAGCCGAAAATCTAGTGGTGACCGGGAGTCGACGCAGAGTCGTGGCCAGTCACGCCGAAGCTGGGGGACTCACTTCGGAGCCGAGGAGGGGTCGTCCGACGGATGTTCGATCTCGTGAACGATTTCAGGGATGTCCCGTCGGGCGTGGCGAGCCGACTGCAGGAACGAAATCAGGAACAGCCCAGCGACCACGTACCACTGGTAGTCCTCGATCCAACTGAGGAATGAACGGATCTGATCCTCGAAGGCTTTGCCGCCGAACCAGAGAACCGTCAATTTCAATGCAATGCCGAGGCTGATCAGGGGAACGAATCGACGAGCGGGAACCCCTTGATGTCCGGCCATGATGCAGACCAAGTTGCTCCCCGGCATGAGGATGAAGAGCAGCCAACCCGCTTTGGCGACCGCCTTTTCGAACCACTTGTAGATCGGCGGCAGATCGCCCACTTGCCGCTCCGTCCAGCCAATGGCTCGCTCGCCGTACCAGCGCCCCAAGTAGAACAACACGACGGCTGCGAGTAGGATCCGCAGGAAGCCGATGATCGCATAGGGAAGCGGATCGATGAACGGCACCGAGCCGAACAAGTTGCGATTTCTCGACGCGAGCATCAGGACGGGAAGCGGATGTTCGTCGACCAGAGCTGGACCGATGTTCGATCCGATTGTGCCTGCGGTGAAGAGAACTGCGGAGGCGATGAGGATAGAGCGGCGCGCGCGAGAACTGACGCGACCGACGGGTGGATGCCCGACAGCGTCGTCTTCCATTGAGTCGGGCATGACGGTCAATCTATGGCGAAGTCGCGTTCGTGTCGTGTCACCGGGGATCGGGACCAACATGGACAGGCACGTTGCACTCACTCGTGCCATCACGATTGTCATGAGAGCCGGTTCGCACTGGGCCCGACCCCACCTATGGTCACTCGTGACGACCTCCGCTACAGTTCGGACGTCG
>JBDLRO010000264.1:0-3736 GCA_039800025.1 Actinomycetota bacterium
GCCATTTCGCTGGCCAATGACTCCGACTTCGGCCTTGGTGCGAACATCTACACCTCGGACCTCCACGAGGCCTTCCGAGCGGTCAACGAGATCGAAAGCGGCATCGTCTGGGTCAACACCCCTCTCAATGACAATGACGCTGTTCCATTCGGCGGTCGAAAACTGACGGGATCGGGTCGAGAACTCGGAGCAGAGGGACTCGAGCAATTCCGCCGCTCGAAGATGGTGATGATCTCTCCGACGGCGGAGTCAGATCCAGAGTGGTTTCCGTATCCCGACGAGGATGCATTCGGCTCGTGATGAATCGAATGTGAGCGACCTCACTCGAAGATCGCGTACACCGGGATCAGATCCTGATTCGTGGTGACTCGCACCACGCATTTGCCGTTGCCGCTGCACGCGCCAGCCCAACCGGTGAATCGGGAACCGCTTGCTGCGGTGGCTGTCAAGGTCAGGACGGACCCGAATCGGTGCCATGTCGTGCATGTCTTGCTGGCGAGAGCACACGCTGCGCCTGACGGAACAGAACTGATCGAACCCCGGCCTTTGCCCGTCTTCGTCAAAACGATCCCTCCGGCGCGCTCGAATGTTGCTCCCACCCAAAAGGACTTCGACATCGTCAACTGACACAGCGCGGAGCCGGTACACGAGCCGGACCATCCAGAGAAGATGCTTCCCGCGTAGGGAGTCGCTCGCAATGACACCTTCCATGCATTGCCGTAGACACTTCTCAGGTATGCGCTCGAGCACAACTGACCGCATTGGAAACTCGATGTCGTCGATGAAACGTACCCGTCCCCGTCACCGAGTTTGTTCACTGTCAGAATTGGATCGCTCACGACTGCCACGCTTCGGTCCACGTCGATCGGCTCATTGACGACACCGACATCATCGAATGGAACGGCCACCTCACCGCTGATCCTCGGGGTGATCGATCCGCTGGTGCCTTGGCAGGAGATCATGACGTTGTAGACCGTGGCGTACTCCGCATAATCGACGCCCAGCGACGGTTGATCGGCAAGCTCACCCTTGGAAGGCGAGAAAGTACAGGCGGTCAGGTTGCCGGAGTAACTGAAATCCTCGGGTGTGAGACCTGCTACGCCTTCGGAGAATTCGATTCGGTAATAAAAATATGGTGAATTCGAATGCGTGCTCGGACGAGTCCATGTTGCAGTCACTGTTGCTGGAACTGATTCGAAACCTTGTGGAGAGATCTCGGTCGTGGCCTTGGAACGGGGCGCGTCATTCGACACGGTGATCGCCAGAGGAATCGCAGCTGCGACGATTCCGATGGCCAGGGCAAGGCTGAGCTTCTTTGGCGAGGGATTGGCAGAGCGCACATGGATATTTTACGAAAAAGAACAAATGTGTGGCGCAGTACTGAGATGGGGCACGGTCGGATGAACCGTTGTTCGTCAAGAATGGACACTGTTACCCTAAGGGGTATGAGAAAGCACTTCGCTCTGACTGCCTTCATCTCGTCGACCGCACTCGCGGCAATCGTGTCGTCGCCTGCGTCTGCAGCGACGAATGAAGAGATCGCCGGCAGCCTGCTCGAGCAGGCGTCTGCAGCACTCGACGTCGACATCACCGATCCGGAATTGATCGAAGAATTGACAGATGGTCTGGAATACGCGATCGAGGATGGATCAATCCCCGAGGAGATCACTGATGAGATCGGCGACTCGATCGATGCAGGAGAGGAACCCGCCGACATCGGCGAAGAACTCGAATTGAACATCATCGATCAGATCACGAACTGGGAAGAGTACGCACCGGTCTATCGGGAAGCGTTCGAGCAAGTTCGCATCGACTTCCAGGCGTGTCGTGCATCGTCCGGATCGGCGAGTGGTTGTGCTGCAGGGCTGGGTTTCCGAATGCAGGTTGCGACGGCGAATGACTCCCTCGAACGACTGCGCCTTCTGGAAGAACAGCTCACTGCTGATGGCACGGTCTTGACCGACGAAGAGCGGGCAGCTCTCGAAGCCGAGATCGCTGAGCTTCGGGCAAAGATCGAACGTGCCGAGGCCAAACTCGCGAATATGGACGACAGCGATCCGGCTGTGCGCGAAGCAAAGAACGAAATGGTGCGGATCCGCACCTCCGCGGACGAAGTCACTGCCCAAGTCGGGGCTGGACAGTCCGGCTTTTCCAACGGATCATCGGGTCAGGGCAATGGGAACTCCGGAGGAAACGGCGCCGGCAACTCCAACTCCGGTGGAGGAAGCAATGCTGGTGGCAACGGAGGCTCCGGTAATTCCGGTAACGGAAATAGTGGAGGAAGCGACGGCGGTGGAAATGCCGGTGGCGGCAATGGTTCTTCATCGAATGGAAATGGCGGCGGAAATGGCAAAGGTCGGTGAGTGATGACGACTTTTCGACGACCCGCTTTCCATACCTATTCGCTCGCAGCGTTGGCTGTGGGTGCACTGACGATCAGCGCCTGTTCGACTGACGACGAGCCGACGGCATCGGTGCCCGATTCGACGATGTCGCCGTCGACGGACGCTCCAGCCGATTCGACAGCGCCTGTAGCAACTGAGCTGCCCGACGACGTGAGAGCTGCTGGAGTCATTCTGGCCGCAACACTCATTGCCACGGGCAACATCGATGACGCTGTTGCATCAGGGCTTGTTTCACCTGCAGAGGTCGATGAGGCACGCAAAGCCATCGAAAGCGGATCTCTCGACCGCTGGGTGGCCCTCGCCGAAGCCGAATGACCGCGCTCGGTCATCGACCCCGATCGAACCGAAGTCGCCGAGCGGTGATCAGTATCGATGCTCCGCCCGTGACCAGACCGAGAGCCAGCCACGGCAGGCTGTTCGTTGCTCCGCCGGTATCAGGAAGAGCCGAACGCTCGACATAGTGATCCAGCGTCGGGCCGTCGAAGGATGGGGTAGACGGGCCCTCGGGCTCGAAGTCCGGCGGTGGTGTTCCCGTGACGGATCCGACTTTGACCAGCGAAGGATTGACGGTCTGAGACAGCGGTGAGACAACGAGATTGTCGAACTCGAATCCTTGACCGGAATAAACCACACGATCGAAGGTCAGGCCACCTTGGCTGAACACGTGCATGTAGACGAAGGGAAAAGCCTTTGTATAAGTGCCGTTCCACTGGGTCTGATCGATGGGAATGGATGTGTAGCCACGGGGCATGCCGAAGTAGTGGTGCTTGAAGTAGCTCGTCCCACCAACGGACTGGATTTGTCCGGTGTCTTCAAAAGTTGTGTCGAGTGGGGAAGGATTCAGAACTTGTGGTGCTGCACCGAGAAAATTGAAGATCCCATCCGTGTTCACTTCGAGAACCTTGGTCTCGCCGCTGTAGAACGTCACCAGGTTTCCGGAGTTGCCTGCACTCCACCAGAAACCCAGGTACTTCTGTGGGCTCGGCATCAACAGAGTTATCGAGGTGCTTGCGTCGCCGCCGGTCGTCGTCGCGAATTGGCTACCTGGTTCCCCGACGACGGGATCGGGGCTGCTCCCCGTCGCACCCCCGTGACCAGCAACCGTGTCGATCCGACACTCCGAACCTGGAGCGACTGTGATCCCGCCTGCAAAGGACGAAGGACAGGCTCCAGTGGGCATTGGCGCATCAAAAGTCTCCAAGCTGCCACTAGTCGAGCCATCCACGTACGACCCCTGCACCAAGGGCGCAGAAATGTAGTAGTCGACACCGAAGACTGCCTGCTGCCCGGCGCGCACCAAGGATGTTCCACTGAGTGCACCGCCAATCGCA
>JBDLRO010000265.1:0-6260 GCA_039800025.1 Actinomycetota bacterium
CGAACTCGACGGATTCGATCTCGAACGTCATCTTTCCGCGATTCGACGCGGTGATCCCCTCATCGATTCGCTCCTGCATCAATTCGCTCAACTGCTGATGGACTCTGCTCCCAGTGAGCGCTAGTCCTGACACATCACATGTCGACGGCTCACGTCCACACGAGACCCGACGAGACACCAGGCGTTCGAACGCCTGCTCGACTTCCTCTGGCGAGACCTCGGCGACGTCGATCGTGTCGGCTGACTCAACGACTGCTGGCGACGAGACTGCGATCGTCGACGACTCCCAATTCCCCTCGAGCAACGTCGAATCGAGACCGGCTGCGTCCGGTGAGCATGCTGCGACAAGGGCGACCACTGCGCAGATCGGAACTGTTGCAGTCAGAAGTCTTTCGATGTTCATGGGACGAATCCTGGCGTTCATCTCCTTGACATGCCATCGGCCATTCGACCGCCTGCGGCTCTGACAGACTTTCACCATGGTTCCGTCGCCATTTCCTCCGTTGTCTCGCCGCGCGTTTCTCACGCTGGGGGCAACCGTCATCGTCACCGCATGTTCGACGTCCGATTCGAGCGGTCAACCAACGGAATCGACGAGCCCGGTCCCCGACGTGACTCTTCCCGTCGACCCGTTCACATTGGGCGTCGCCTCGGGTGATCCCACCGCCACATCGGTCGTGATCTGGACGCGCCTCGCACCTGATCCACTCGCCGGAGGAGGAATGGCCTCGGACGACGTCGACATTCTCTGGGAGATCTCCGACACCGCCGACTTCGCGGCAATCATCGCATCGGGACTCGCTCGTGCCGAGGCCCGCTATGGCCACAGTGTTCACGTCGACGTTTCCCTCGCTGATCGTGATCCAAGCGCAGATCCCTGGGTCTTCTACCGATTCCGCGTCGCTCAATGGACGAGTCCGGTCGGTCGAACTCGCTGTGCGGGTTCAGAAGGATCGACCGAGCCGATGACACTGGCGACGGCATCATGTCAGAACTGGACCGACGGCTACTACAACGCCTATGCGGACATGGTCGCGCAGGCGCCAGACCTCGTGATTTTTCTCGGTGACTACATCTACGAAGGCGCACAGGGAAGCCTCGAGAACGGAGACATCCGCCTTCACAACAGCGACGAAGTCGTCACGGCGGAGCAATACCGCAACCGATACGCGCTCTATCGAAGCGATCCCCTCCTGCGAGCAGCCCATGCGCTGTGTCCTTGGCTCGTGATCTGGGACGACCACGAAGTCGACAACAACTATGCAGCCCTCACCTCACAGGACACCGCAGCGGGAGCGCCGAGTGGAGCAGATTTCGCCCGACGCCGTGCCGACGCCTATCAGGTCTGGTGGGAGCACATGCCGGTTCGCATGGCTCCCCCAGTCGACGAGAACCTGAGGATCCATCGAGATTTCTCGTGGGGTTCTCTCATCGACTTCGTCGCCCTCGACGGCCGCCAGTATCGAGATGACCAGGCGTGCAATGATGCCGTGCTGCAAACGACCCCGGCATGCGAAGAGGCATCGAATGAGAGTCGCTCCATGCTCGGCACCGAACAGGAGAGGTGGGTCGTGAACACCCTGGGCGAGGGGTCATCGATCTGGTCGGTCATTGCGAACCAGACCGTGATGACGGACATTCGCCTCGGTGACGCCATCCTCAACCACGACCAATGGGACGGATACGCACCGAGTCGAGATCGCATCCTCGGTGGCCTCCGCGACGCCGACATCGCCAATCTCGTCGTTCTGACCGGTGACATCCACCTTGCCGGGGTCGGCACACTGAACACGTCCGACAAGACGCAAGAGGTTCTCGGCGTCGAATTCGTGACGACGTCGATTTCTTCCAGCGGCAACATCCCCGAGGGGTACGACGAGCTGTTCATCGCATTGCCCACCATCGTCGATGCCGACACACGGCATCGCGGCTACACGCTGCACACGATCACCTCCGAGGATTGGATCGCGGAGTATCGGATCGTCGAGGACAATGCCCGCGAAAACTCGCCGTCGAGGACCTGGAAGACCTTCAAGGTGCGGAGGGGATCCGCCGGCGTCTCGGCGGTGTGAAACCAGAGCCTCTCGCCTGCCGATGTCGTGCGAGCAATGTCCGGATTCCGCCGGCGATTCCTTCCGGATTGGACACCGCCACGATGATCAAGAAGAGGCCGCCCACGAAGACCTCCCACTGCCCGACTTGTCCGAAGACTCGACCGATCCCGAAGAAAGCAACTCCCGACGACGTGAGTACCCCGGCGAGAACTGCACCGGAGACACTCGTGATTCCTCCGAGATAGGCGAACGCAATGGCGGTCAGCGACGCCAGTGTCCCGAAGGACAGTTCCGATACGGATCCGAAGCGATACGCAATCAGAGTTCCTCCGATGCCGGCAATCCACGACGACATCGCATATGTCAACAACTTCACCCGCGTCACGTCGATGCCGATCGCGGCTGATGCCCGCTCGTTCCCTCGCACAGCCAGCAGCACGCGGCCGAAGCCGGAACGTCGAATGTTCATGACGACGAACGCGATGAGCACCGTCACTGCGAGAACGAAGAGACCGAAGATCGGTCGTGAAGTCTTGGTACCGAAGACGAGACCGAAATCCCACGGGCCTAGAGCAGGATTCGGAACCTTGGCTCCCCCAGTCGAGATGTCACCGATGATGTTCGGATTCTTGAAGACGAACTCGGCCACCGTCACTCCACCAGCGAGGGTGATGATCGCGAGGTTCGTCCCCCGTACTCGCGACGCGGGCACACCGACGACGACACCGAGTGCCATCGCGGCCACCGATGCGAGAAACGGTGCCACGGGAAACGGAATGCCGTGGTCGGTGGCGAGACGCGACAGAACGAATCCGCCGATCCCGGCAAAGGCCATGTGCCCGAGAGAAGCCTGACCTCCGAATCCGGTCAGGACGACGAAGGACAACGCGATGACGACTGCAATCGCCGTCGAGAGAAACGCGCCTCTCCACAATGGGCCGAGAAAGCACACGCCGACGATCCCAATGCCGATCGGAATCGCCGACCCGGCAATCGTCGGTCGTGAATGTGGCACGTGGGGAAGGGAGCCCGCAGAGACCGACCCGCGCTCGGGAAGGCGCTCGCCGAAAACCATCATCGTGACGATGATGATCACGAACGGAAGCCCGTCTCGAGCCCCGTAATCCGGAAACCAATCGAGGTCGTTCTGCAATTTGGTGAACGTCGACTGAACCATGCCCATGGCGAGGCCTGCAGCCACTGTGACCCACACCCGAGAGAAGGCTCCGAGAAGTGCTGCGCCCAACGCTGGTACGAGAAATCCGAGCGAGAAAACCATCGGCGTCAATTGCAGCTGCGACGAAGCGAGGATCGCCACAATCGATGTGAGGGCGCTCGAGACGACCCACCCGAGCACTGCGAGTCGATCGGGCGAATAGCCAAGGAGGACAGCTCCTCGTTCGTTCTCTGCTGCTGCCCGTACAGCCAATCCGACTCGTGTGAACTTGCTCGCCGACCACACCGCCAACGCCATCACAGCAACGATGACGCACAGCCACAGACCGTCGCGGGGCACGGTGACGTCAGCAAAGAGCGTCACGGGCTCACGGGGCAGGATCGCCGCCACTCGCATCGACGATGTGTCCGCGAATCGTCGTTGCACCAGTGCGATGAACACGATCACCAATCCCACACTCGCCACGACTTTGGCGAGTGCTGGAGACTGTCGCAACGGCCGAAAGATGCAGACGTGCGCCACGAGCCCGAGAACGACCGACGTCAGCACTGCCAGAACGATCGCCCAGCCGAATTCGACGGGTTCCGCAAAGTGATACCGGTCAGGAAGTCCCGGGATCGGAAAGGGGTACGCGCCACGGCGCAGATCGGCGTAGACGTATGCGCTCCACATGGCCAGTGCACCCGAGGCGAAGTTCACGACCCCCGAAGCCTGGTACGTGACGACGAGGCCGAGACCGAGTGCCGCGATGATCGCCCCTGCCCCGCTACCGAGCAGAAGGTAGAAGAGGTAATCGCTCATCGGTTGCTGGATCGACTGTCAGCGAAGGTACGTCTTGCTGTCGACGAGCCCGAGCCCATCGACTGGTCCGATGACTCCATCGCCCTTGTACTCGCCGAATGGGAACACGAACGAGCACACCGACGGATGTGTCGACACGGAACCGCATTCCAAGGGGCTCGTACTCGCGAACAACGTCGTTCCGTTGCCGGCTTTCACGTAATCGAAAAGCGATCTGCCCGAGACGTCGAGACCTTCGTCGACCATCTGCTGAGCGGCATCGACGAGGGTCATGTACATCAAGTAGCCAAGACCGCCGAGGCCATAGGACGCAGACGTGAGTTCGGATTCATCGACTCCCATCACGGGAGCGAGAAGTCTCGCTTGCAGTGCACGTTCGGGTGATCCGTCATCTTGCGCGAGGCCGGCGAACAGCCAGCCGAGGGCGTCATCGCCGACTTCATCGATGACGTCCTGATCAGCACATGCAGCAGTCGTGATCACGGGAATGTCGATGCCGAGAGCCGTGCGACCGCGCATGGTGCCCACACAACCAGCTTCTGCGTAGAGGGACACGATGACATCGGGATCGCTCGAAGCGGCTTCCCGCATCAAGCCCTGATAGCCCGCATCGGTTTCGTTGTCGCCGCCTTTGACTGCCGTCCACGTGAGTCCTGCAGCGTCGAAAGCGGCCTGCAGTGCTGATGCAGTGGAGTTCGAACCCGGGTTGTCGGCGTGGATGATGCTGACCGTCGAAGCACTGAGGTGGTCCTTGGCGACTGTTGCGATCGCAGCCTGTGATGTGGCATTGCCACCCGTGATGAACAAGGCGTCGGCTGTGTAGTCGGGTGTCAGAACGGGCAGGACACCGATGACGGGCACGTCAGCAGCCGAGTAGGTCTTGTAGTCGGCGAACAGCTCGAATCCGAGAAGAATCAACTCGGCATTCTTGCCGACGAGTTCTTGTGCGCATGCTTGTGAAGTCTCCGGAGAACCTTTGGCGACACATGTCTCGAGAACGACCCGCCGGTTGCCCAAACCTCCATGATCATTCGTGTATTCGACGGCCGCCTCGATGAATCGGCGGATGTCCGGGAAGTCCACGGACGGAACGCCCTCACTGTTGACCAGTCCGACGATCATGTCCGGTCCTGTCGGAGGTCCGAGTTCGTCCCCAGCGAATGGAGTCGAGACCGACGGGGTCGACGAGTCGACGACATCGGGACCCGAATCGCCCGGCAGTTCACCACCCGACTGCCCCGATCCACCGCCACACGCAACGGTGATCGAGCCAGCCGCGATCGCGTGCACGAGAGCCAAGAAATACCGACGTGACCTCTTCATGCTTTCCCCCATGTCCCCCCGGACGTGAGGAGACTGTACCAATCAGTGTTGGCGTCGCGTTCATTCAGATCACCGGCTCGCCGGCGATCCGCGTCGAGGTACCAAGTGTCCGGAGTCGTATCCTGACGGCGTGAATCAGCCTCGACGATCCCTCGATCTGATCGACAAACTGACGTTGCCGGCATTCGCCGTCACCATGCTCTGGGAACACCGGGTTCTCAGCCGTCGACAGCGACGCGAGCTCGAAGACGTCGATGCGCCGGCTCCACTCGACGACGGCAACCCGACACCAGATCCTCTCGTTCCTCTCGGATACGAAAAGCAGGACACCGTCGGAAGCCTCGGTCTGCTTCTCGGCTCGATCATCGTCGGGCTCGCACTCGACAGCACGTACCAAAAGATCAGCCACCGTCTGTACTCACGTCGTATTGCCAACTTCGGCCGCGGGCGATCTGCGTTCTTCACAGCCTTCATCATGTGGGACTTCCTGTACTACTGGAACCACCGGTGGATGCATGAAGTGCGGCTCTTCTGGGCCGATCACGTCGCGCACCATTCGGGCCGCCGCTACAACCTGTCGACTGCCTTGCGACAGACATGGTCGGGCTTCCTCACGACATGGGTGTACTGGCCCATGCCACTTCTCGGATACCGCTACGCGACCATTGCCAAGGCACGCCAGTTGAATCTGCTGTATCAGTCTTGGATCCACACCGAAGCCATCGACCGACTTCCCGAGCCGATCGAGAAGGTCTTCAACACGCCCTCGCACCACCGCGTCCATCACGGGGCGAACAAGCAGTACATCGACAAGAACTACGGCGGCATCTTCATCATCTGGGACCGGATGTTCAAGACCTTCGAACCCGAGATTCGTCGAGTGCAGTACGGGTTGACGAAGAACA
>JBDLRO010000266.1:0-9498 GCA_039800025.1 Actinomycetota bacterium
ATCAGGTCGCGTATCACCTCGACGACCGAGTGATGCGTGAAGACCTCTCCATGCCCATGGTCAGGTTCCAGTACTCTTCGAGGGTATTCATGCTCGCCGTCGTCGCTTGCGTATACCTCAAGGGTTCAGATTTCGTCGCGGGGTGATTCGGGACATCGAATTCCCAGCACCGCCTCTATCTGGCCCGGCGGGGCGTAGATGGCGAGAACGAGGTGCGGTTCGGCGTCGCGACGAACCTCGATCCACGCGAGCCCGTCGCAGCGGATCTCGAACGTCGAATTCGTGAGATCGAGTTCCCCCTCGACCAGTGGCTCTTGGAACTTGATTCGGTCTTCGAACCGAGAGACCCTGCCCGGCCAGGGGCGGAGGATTGATTCGCGATCCATGGCATAAGCGGCGATCACACGGTCGCCGCTACGCAACGGAGGCAGTCGTCGCTCGATCCTTCGTCTCTGAATCCAACGCCACGCAACGAGAAAAGGAATCGCAAAGACTCCATCGTCGTGAATACCTGCGTCTTGGAGATCCATCGAACTGGCTGTCAGGCGGGACAGTGAGCGACGACTGCGTCGGAGTTCATCGACCCGCGAAGCCAGATCTTGTGAGGACATGTCGTTTCCAAGTGAAGGTTGGGCGGTGATGGAGCCAGACCAATGGGCAGAATCAAGTTTGGCACCTCTGGAGCCGCAGGAGATCTCCATGCAAGTCAAGTCAGGAAGTTCCCCTGGCTGAGATGCCACAAGGTCGAGTGGTCCCACCGCGGCTTGCGACCGCTTCGATGCCATGTGAAATCTGTGAGGTACTCGGATCCGATGCGATCTGTCCAACGGGTTGCTCTCGCATCCGGGCGCAATTAACAGGTCGCCGCCGGAACTCGGGTGGGTGTGCTCCGGCCATCAGGACCCATTCCGAGACTGGCTCCCACTCGCCCCAAACGACGTGCCCGTCATCTGGCAGCAACTCCATCATCGGTTCAGCCCATCTGAGATGGCGAGTGCGGTGCCTGAGACTCTGAAATGAACTCTTGGATCTTCTCAGTGGTTTCGTCGACGTACGGTGGTTGCAGCATCGTGTTGTGGCCGCCCGCAACGTGCACGACCCGAAGGTTCGGCTCGGACCGCCATTTCTCGCCTGCCGATGACCCGTTCGCGCACACCAACAGCGTCGGACCGCCGAATACACCCACTTCATGACGGCGAGCCACTCGCGCCGCATGACGAAGAAGCCGCGTGAACCGGCGATCCGACCGCCTCAACTCGCCAACAGGTGCCAGCAACCGATGGAACCGCCAATACACCAGCCGGGCAACGTACAACGGCCACGACCGATTCCGAACATGAAGATCTGCGGGACGTATGAAGTCCTCCATCCCCTCCACCGGACGTCCCGAATCCAACAACACGAGCAGCGGATGCACACCCTGACCACTCAACTCGATCGCCATCTCATGAGCTACCAAACCGCCCCACGAATGACCGATCAGCACCGGATGATCAGACGACCCCATCTGGCGCACGTACTCGAGATTCCGGACAGCTGACGCTCGAACCGATCGATCAGGACGACGCCGCTGCATCAAGCCCCACTGTTCGAACGCCACCACACCCCAGCCAGCGTCGAGCCCGTTTACGCTGAGGTTCGCTGAGCCGAGCTTCGTCGCCAACGCACGCAAATTCAACGCCGGACCTCCACCACCTGTCACCATGAACACTGCGGGCCGATCACCCTCCACAAGCGACACCGCATGCGACCGCTCGACCCGGCGACCCTGCACCAAGCGACGAGCAATCAATGCCGGAGTCGACGCACCCAAAAAATCGTTCACCGTCAACCCCGGACTCAAAGCCCGCGCCAACACCTCGCACAACTCGATCGCCCCAAGTGAATCCAACCCAAACGACCACAATTCATCCTCAACACTCACGACGTCGAGACCCAACAACGACGACGCCTCACGAACGACGATCCGCTCCACTTCATCACGCGGCTCCACCACCGGACCACCCCGCCACGGCACAACCGGCTCCGAATTCAAACGCAGACGGTCCACCTTTCCGCGTTCGGTCACAGGCAGAACGTTGTGACGAACGATCGCAGCAGGGATCAAATGCGCAGGTAACTCGGCCACCAACCGCGACCGCACGTCAACCACCGACGCCTCAGGCGACGCCTCGACATGAGCAACCAACTGCTTCTTCCCCGACGGCAACGTCCTGGGAAGAACGACAACTTTCACGATTCCCGGACACGACCCGATGACCCGCGCCGACTCGGACGGCTCGATGAGTTTTCCTGAAACCTTCACCATGTCGTCGCTTCGGCCTCGATAATGAACTACGCCGTCGGCGTCGACACTCACGACGTCACCCGAGCGCCAGAGACGGTCGCCGTCTTCGTCGAATGCAAATCGCTGACTCTGCAGTTCGTCGTCGCCGAGATAGCCGTCGACAATCCACTTCTTGATCACGATTTCATACAGGCCTTCATCCCCGACACCGACTGGATCGAGTTCGCACCAGTCGCCGGATAGCTTCCCCATCGGCAACAGACCCGTTTCGAGGTCCTCGTGAGGGTGCACTTCGATGCGCGTCGGGTTTCTCACCAACTCCGAAGCTCCGTACATCGACACCGCCACGACCCCCTGCGTCGACAGGGACCGTGCAGATCTGACGGATTCCCACTTGGCAGCTTCTCCGAGAAGTAGCGCCTCTCGCAAGGTGTCGAATGGTCTCGAACGGTCGACTTCGGCGGCTAGTGATTGGAGGAGAGATGCTGTGAGAAAAAGCCGCTCCACTCCGAACTGTCGAAGGTCGCTCATGATCTCTCTCGGGCCGAGACGTGCGGCATCGATCAACCGAATCTGGTTGTCGTGCATCGCCTGATGGACACCGCAAATTCCGAGGAGCCATTGGAGCGGTCCGAATACAGCGGTGCGAAGACTGCTCCACAGGCGCATGTCGTGCACAGTGACGTCGATCTGCCACCTCGACCAGATAACTCCTTTCGGCTGACCTGTCGAACCGGAAGTGAACACGATGAGAGCCTGTCGATCCGCTGGAGCCTCGATCGGATCGATCCATCTGTCGGGGAGTTTGGTCAAGTCGACGACTTCGCGACCTGCCACTGTCTTCACAGTGTGATCGGATGCATTGGCAATCGTGCACGGCCCCACCCTGTCGATAATGCTCTCGAGCCGTGACAGCGGCTCATCTGCCCCTACTGTGACGAGACAACGGCTGGACCATTCGACTCCAAGAATCGACGCCGTCGAGGTGGGGCTTCGGTCGACGAGAACGACGACGGGAGTCTCTTCGCCAGAGTCGACGAGCCGAGCGGCGATCGACGAGGCCATACGAGCGAATTCCTCGGTCGTGAAAATGCGGTCGCCGCTCGACAGAATTGGAGAATTCGGATCAGCTTTGACTCGCTCGAATAACCCCTGAACCGGTTGGAGAACTCGACGCTCGGTTTTGTGGGCTTGATGCCAATCCCAATCGAGCCATCGTTCATCGGACATCTGTCTGATGGTAGATGGAGTCGACCTTCTTCGACAGATCGATCTGATTGATGGCCATGCCGTGTTCGCGGTCTCGTCGTCCACGGGACTGAGACGGCCAAATGTCGAGTGGCTCCGGTTCAGTCTTGGAACACATCGACGCGGTGAAACTTTGCTCGGGCGAGATCGGCTCAGGCATCCAACGGTGTTCGGCGACGTGACGCAAGCCCTCCAATCGCTGTGCTCGACGAGCGTTCGATTGACTCGGCCTCAGTCAGTCCTCTCGAACTCCGAAGCCGTCGAGCAACACCTCGAAACCGATCATGTAGGCCTCTTCGTTGAACTGTCCAACTGCCTCCTCGGTTGCAACCGACTCGAAGAACTGGGGATCGACTTGTCGGTGGCGCTCCGCGCGGGATGACAGATGGTGAGGTGCGCCACCGAAGTCGAACACCGACGTGCCCGCGATGTAATTCTCGAGGACTCGGTGAGCAACCAGCGCCTTCCTGCCGTCGAGGCCGGCCCGTCTCAGTTCGGCCAGCAGCGATCGACTGAGTTCATGGGTGACTCCGATCCGTCCCGAAGCATGCAGGATTGCGGGAGCGAGGTGGGGGTGTTGAGAAAACACAGCACGGACTCGACGGGCGATATCGCACAGCTGAGATCGGGGCCCGGCGCTTTCGGGAACCGTGCGGGTCATCACGTCGGCTGCCGCATGGGCAACGAGAGCGTCGATCAGGGCCTGTTTGTCGGCGAAATGGGTGTACACGGTCATGTGACCGACGCCGAGGGCGGTTCCAATGTCTCTGATCGTGAGCGCCTCCAGCCCGTCCTGCTCGACGAGCCGAAGAGCGATCTCGATGATCTCCTCGGATGTGTGTGCAGGTCGCCGGCCCATATCGACGTGAGCGTAACTGTCAGAGGGCCTGCATCTATCAGGGAGGCATCGGCCCGCGGCCCTCCTCGGTCTGCGTCTGGCTTCGATGTCGACCTTTGTCAGAAGGTCGACATCAAATAGTCTATGATCAACATTGGTGATTAATGGGCAGCAAATCAATACCAACTGGCAAAACATGGTCATCGTGGCTGTGCCGCGGTGATGATTCGAAGAGAGTAGGCAACCTCATGGTGGTGAAGACTGACAAGCGACACTGGAGTCGACCGGGCGGAGGCAGGCGTGCCGTCCTCGGCGCGATGTATGCGGTTGGTGCGATTGGAATTGTCGCGGGAGGCGGGGCCGGATCCGTATCCGCCGCAACGGCGTGTGTAGAAGGGTCCGACTACACGGTGTTGTCTGCAGGTGGTTTCGACACTGTCACGTTCCTGAACACTTCATCGAGTTGTCTCTTCACCATTCCGGCAGGGGTGTCAGCGATCGAATACTTGGTCGTCGGTGGCGGCGGTGGCGGCGGTGGCGGTGGCATCTACTTTGCGTCGTGCGGTAACTCCGATAAACCTGGCGGCGGTGGCGCCGGCGGTGGCGGTGGCGCAGTGGTGACGAACACGACCAGCGTCACGCCCGGAGCCAGCATCGCCGTGAGCGTCGGTGCTGGAGGAGCCGGGGGTGCCCACGGATTTTGCGTCACAGATGATGGCGCTGGTGGAGATGGTGTAGCCGGCGGATCCAGCAGTTTTGGAGTGGTCAGCGCGGCTGGAGGGGGTGGCGGATCCGGTGGTACGGCCAACGGTGCAGCCGGTGCCGCCGGCGGATCAAGCGGTTCGAACCTGGGCGGGACCAATCCCGATACCGGAGTCTGCTCTGCGAGCGCTACGACAATTTGTTTCGCTGCTCCGGGAGGCGCAGGCTCCTCAGCAGTAGGAGGTCAACCAACGACGTCGTCCTGCACGACGGCTAGTGGTGGAGTTGGAGGCGCGGGAACATTCGTTACGTTGACTTCCTTGACCTACGGAGGTGGCGGCGGTGGAAGCACCCGTCACCCTTGGTCGAATCCGTGTACCTCCGATGAAAGCCGTGACGGTGGAGTGGGCGGCGTTGGTGGCGGTGGCGACGGTGAGCTCGGTCCTGGATTCAGTGGAGCGGACGGACTCGGTGGCGGCGGCGGGGGTGGTCGCGGTAACGGATCCGCCGCCCCCAACGATTCCAACGCGGGTCCCGGCGGCGCTGGTGGTGATGGGACTGTCATGATCAGATTCGCCACACCACCCGAATCGGATCCAACCAGTCCGAATTTCGATATCGATCCGCCCCGGTATCTGCGTCCAGGTCTCCCCGACACGCTCTGACCGGTTCCCGTTGCTGGCGTTTCGGTGTGATTCGTTCCTGCGATCGAGCCTGTACCGTTGACCCGGTGCGACGAACGTGGGCGATCCTTCTCAGTCTGATTGCTACGGCAACGTTCTTGCCGACTCCGGTGTCTGGACAGAGTCCTGAAGCGACCGTTGGTGAGAGCGTCCGACCCGATCCTCGAGAGGAATTCGGGGGCGGAAGTACGACCGACGGCGAGGTCTCGGCGTCGATCGTCGGCGGATCGCCCATTGCGATCACCTCGGCACCATGGCAGGTACTGCTGGTGGATTTCGACCCTGGCTATTGGTCCGGTCAGATCGGTCAGGACTATTGGCCATTCTGCGGCGGATCGATCCTCAATCAACTCTGGATCGTGACGGCGGCGCACTGCGTCGACAATCCGAGTGCTTGGCCGTACCTGCGCATCGCAGCTGGGGTGACGACGAAGAGCGGGATCGCATCGAACACCTTCGTCGATGTCGTGGACGTTCTGGTTCACGAGCAATGGAATACCGAGACCAGCGAAAACGATGTTGCTCTCCTCGAACTTGCGACGCCGCTCGATCTGTCCGGTGCCTCGAGACGCGCAATCGACCTTCCGACGTCTGCTGGTTCATGGCCCTCGTCGGGAACCAACGCCTTCATCACCGGGTGGGGAACGACGAGCTATCAAGGCTCCTCGTCGAACGCGCTCCTGGGGGCGACGGTTCAGGTTCTCGCCTCACCTGGTGTGCTTTCGTGCGGTTCCTACGGATATTCGTACACCCCTTCTTCGATGTTGTGTGCGGGAGTCGCTGGTGGCGGAATTGACACGTGCCAGGGCGACAGCGGTGGGCCACTGGCCATTCAGGTCGATGGTCGGTGGACGTTGGGTGGCATCACGAGTTGGGGCAACGGCTGCGCTTCGCCCGGCTTCCCCGGTCTCTACACCCGCGTGACGGCGTATCTCGACTGGATACGGTCTCGGTCGAATCTGGCCCCGGAAGCGCCAACGATTTCATCGATCGAGGTCGGTCACCGCGTCTTGCGAGTGTCGATCGCTCCCGCGACAGTTGCGCCGTACTGGCCGATTACCAACTACGCCTATTCGATCGACGGAGGCAACTGGGTCAGCCTGAGACCGGCTTCGACGGCGATGCCGATCGTGATCAGTCGCCTCACCAATGGGCGTTCGTACTCGATTCGCGTCGCGGCGATCAACGCGATGGGCAGAGGCACTCCGTCCAGCGCCGTGTCGGCTACGCCGCTTCCCGACCCGCCGTCTGCGCCGACGATTCGCTCGGCCGTCCCGGGTAATGCCAGTGTTCGGATCACCTATCGTGATCCATCGAGCAATGGCGGCTCGTCGATCATCGGATACGAGTACTCGCTCAATGGCAGCGGAACATGGCTTGCGGCTGCTGGTGCATCCCGCGGGTCATTGACGGTGACAGGTCTCGACAATGGCACCTCCGTCTCGGTGTCGATTCGAGCTGTGAATTCTCGTGGAGGTGGGGCAGCGTCATCGACCGTGACGGCGACTCCTCGGCGCGCTCCCGATGCTCCGACGATCACGTCGGCACAGCGCAGTTCCGGCGCTGCATCGATCTCATTCACTGCTCCGGTGTTCAACGGCGGCGCTGCGATCACGAATTACGAGTACTCGCTCAACGGTGGACGATGGACAGCGGCGCGTCCCACGTCGACCGTTTCGCCCATCGTGATCACCCGTCTCGCAGATACACGTTCCTACTCGGTGCGCATTCGAGCGGTCAACGCTTCAGGTAGTGGAGCTGCGTCGAGCGCATTCGTGATCAGCCCAGCGGGCAGCGGTTAGGGGTATGGGCGGGTTCGCACTCGGTTCATTCTGCGAAGAGGACGGTCCGAAAAGCTGCGAGTGCGACAGCCCGCCACGCATCGTCGTCAACGGGTCGTTCCGACACGTCATCGACGACGCGGCCGACGATCATTGCTTGGACGAATGCTGACATGGCGAGTGGGTCGAGGTCGGAGCGGATCCAGCCTCGGCGTTGGAACTCGCGATAGATATCGGCTTGTTCATCGGTGATGTCTTGCTGGGCGCGAGCGATGTTGTCGACGAGTCGTGGATGACCCTGTAGAGCTCCGAGTACTTCAATCCGGTCGAGGCGGTTCTTGCGCCGTTCAGACGACACGATGACGTGCAGAAAAGCCTCGACTCGGCGACGAAACTCCTCGCGATCGGCGCCATCGAGAAGGGTTCGAATGAAAACCAGCGAATCCTTCAAACTGCGCGTGTACCGGTGAACCACTGCCTTCTCCACCAGATCGGCAAAATCGTCGAAATGGTGGTACAGCGACCCGTGAGATATCCCGGTTCGTTCGAGAACCATGGCGATACTGAGGCTTTCCATGGGGACCGTTTCCAACAGTTCAACCGCCGCGTCGAGGAGTGCAACAGCCGTTGGGTGCGGCGGCTTGCCTCGTAGTTGTCGCTTGGTCGTCGCTGACATAGTGCCTCACTTCCGTGCAATGTCACTGCTTGCCGACCCAGGGTAATTGTTCTCCACCCGATGATCGGTGACTACAGTTCAGTTTGTGCGAGGCGAGACATGACGCTGACGATCCAGCCGGTCGACACACATGACGTCGACACAAATGTCATCGTGGGAAAGTCACCTCGACAGTTGGCATGGATGCGCTTCAAACGCGACAAGGTCGCTGTTGTTGCAGGTGTCGTCGTCCTTCTCTATCTCCTGATTGCCATCTTTGCGCCGGTGATCTGCGCAATCCTCGGTATCAGCCCCTATGAACTCGACAGGAATGCGTTGAACGACTACGGCCTGCCAGCCGGTCGGTTCGGCGGAATCTCACGTGAGCATTGGCTCGGCGTCGAACCGGGGACTGGCCGTGACATTCTGGCGCGCCTTCTCTACGGTGCTCGCGTCTCGTTGTTCGTCGGATTGGTCGGTACGTTGCTGACGACGACGATCGGCGTGATCGTGGGCATCACCGCTGGTTACAAACGCGGACGTTTCGACTCGGTGATCGGTCGCACCATGGACCTCACCTTGGCTTTTCCGTCGTTTCTGTTGATCATCGCCCTCACGGCACCGTTCACACAGCGACTCGAATCTCTCGGTGTCCCCGAAGGAAATCCGGCGCGACTCACATACATCGTTCTGGTTCTCGCGCTCTTCGGCTGGGTCTACGTCGCTCGGGTGGTACGCGGCCAGACGATGTCGTTGCGCGAACGCGAGTTCGTCGAAGCCGCGCGCGCGTCCGGTGCGGGAACCGGCCACATCGTCTTTCGTCAGATCTTGCCCAATCTCTGGGCGCCGATCATCGTCATCGTGTCACTCTCACTTCCGGGATATGTGGCCACCGAGTCGACATTGTCGTTCCTTGGTCTCGGCATGCTGCCGCCGGCGCCGTCCTGGGGAGTGATGTTGGGGGACTCGGTCCGTTATTACCGATCCGATCCGACCTACTTGTTCATTCCTGGAGTGGCGCTGATCATCCTCGTGCTGGCGTTCAGCCTGCTCGGTGACGGGATACGGGACGCACTCGACCCGAAGGCCGACCGCCGCAATCTCGCTTGAGGGAGAAGGCAGTTCGATTCCTTTCGACAAGGGTGACGTCAATGGCCCAAACGGGGGAATTGCCAGTCTGGGAATGGCGGAGGATTACGCTGAGGAAGCCCACTGCTCAGTGGGGGGAACCGCTCTTCGGGCGGAATCAAAGGGAGAAAAATATGAAGCGCAGACTTCTCGGGTTCGCACTCGTGGCGTCGATT
>JBDLRO010000267.1:0-3709 GCA_039800025.1 Actinomycetota bacterium
TCGTGCGCGATCTCGGCATTCCGGTTCGTCAGGTGTTCGCACATGGCGATGAAGCCGGTCAAGTGTTGTATTGGATCACCGAAGAGGACATGGCCGTTCCCGAAGTCGATCTCACCGACGACGAAATGGCCGTGCTCAGCCTCGCTCTTGCCTCGATTCATCACTCGGTTCCCGAGGCATCCGAAGCGATGATGAAGTTCGAAGGCTTCTTTCCGCGACGAACAGGTTTCGACTTCCACGTCGACATGCCTCGGATCGTGGTTCAGCTCGCCGATGCGATTCAGCGTCGGCGATACGTCGAAGTCCATCTCGATGGCCTTCCTGTCGTCATCGATCCGATACGTCTCCTTTTCGACAAGGGCACCTGGTACGTCATCGCGGTCGAAGACGGCAGCCAGTCCACAGTCGCCTTTCGTTGTTCGCGACTCGGATTGGACATCGTCGAACTCGACCGGCCGTCGTCCGCCGTCAAGCGAGATTTTGCTGCCGAAGAGATCCGGACGCTCGTGCACGAAGCTCGAGGCGAACCGATCGAAGCAACGATTCTCCTGGATGCCGATGGGGCGCGACTTCCTTGGTGGGACTGGCGAGTTCGTGAAACGGTACCGGTCGAGTCGGGCAGCGGCCGGGCGGGCGGTCTTCGGATCACGGTCGACATCGACGATCCCGCAAGGTTTCGCGGATGGCTGATCGGTTTCGGGCCCCATGCGACGGTCGAGAGTCCCGAATGGCTCCGAAACGACGTTCTCGGCTGGATCGACGCGGTGCGTGATGCGTCATCGTCGGCCACAAGTGAGGCACACGTGGATGTCGAACCCCCCGATCAGAAAGGTCAAAGACCAGGTCCGCGTCCGATCGGCGAGCGACTGCAGCGATTGTTGTCCATCCTTCCGTGGCTGCGTCTCAGTGGATCGGTGCCCGTCGACCATCTGGCTGACATGCTCGGAGTTGCGCCCCGCCAGCTCATGCGCGACCTCGAATTCGCGTCCATGTGCGGCGTGCCTCCCTACACGCATGATGCGTTGTTCGACTTCTCGGTCGCCGATGAGATGGTCATCGTCCATTCTCCTCCCGCTGAATCGATCCCCGGCGGCCGAGCTCGTCGGACGAAACACCTGATGACCCGACCGGTCCGCCTCACTCCGCGACAGGCCACGGCCACTGCAGTTGCCCTGGCTGGTTTGGAAGCGGTCACCGGTGATCTCGGAATCCACAACGAATCTGTCGAGACATTGCGAGCGAAGCTCGCTGACGTCGCTGGTGACCTGCCTGTGCAGGTGCGTCTCGAGTCGGCGCCCTATCTCGCCGATGTTCAGAAGATGGTCGAGGAGTCGCGTCGTTCACGAATGACGTACGTCGACGTGTCGGGACGAATCACGGAGCGGCTGATCGACCCTCTGCGTGTGTTCATCGAACGCGGCGAGGCCTATGTCATCGCCGACGATGCGACGTCTGGTGAGCGGGCGTGGACGTTCCGAGTCGACCAGATCATGGATATAGAGCCAACCGACCTGCTCTTCGAGCCACGCGATGTTGCATTCACCGGCTGGAACTTTCGCGGAGATGTCGTCGATGCGGTGATTTCGATCGCGCCGGGAAATGAATGGGTTCTCGATCGCGTCCATGCTCGTGCCCACCGTTTCGAGGAGGACGGTTCGATCACCATGTGGTTGTCGGTTGCGAGTGACGTCTGGTTGGCGCGCTTGCTGCTGCGGTGTGGAGCGCCGTCGACCGTGTTGACACCCGTCGAGCTGCGACCTCGAATCGCGGCGTATGCCGATCGACTGACTCAGAGTTATCGCTGATCGCGTCGTTACGTTCCTAGCGACTAATGGTGTAGTCGTTACCTTCCTGACGACCATTAAGGGTGTATGAAAGTGCTGAAAATCAAGCCTATTTAACGGTGTAGACGTTCATGCCAGTACGTTTATACCATCAACGTTTACACCAATAGTGATCGAAATAGTGAAAACCTTTTTCGGTATTTGTACATAAAGCAGTGACTTTCATTCACCCATGGACAACACTGCAGAACGAGCACGAGACGCGTTTCGGCGGATGTTCGCGACGGAAGTTGCACCATGGAATCGGGGCCATGGGCGGTTTCGATCGCGGTCTCCGACTCGAGATCTTTCTCTCTCGCACAGGTATCGATCAGATCGGGGCGAACATGCAGGTTGATGAACAGGGCGCATCCGCGAGTGCGTTTTTTGTCAGTGCTGATCCGCAGGTGACAGTCGAGGATCCGCCCGAGGTGAACGGCTGGTCACGCCGGTCATTCTGGGTGAAAGCGCTCGAGGCGGCTCGCCGTCACGACTCGTGGGTTCGTGTTCATCGTCTGTACACGGAGAAGACCGCATCGCAGATCGCCAGCGATCTGCGATCCGCTCATCGTCGCACCGACGACAATGTTCGTGTGCGCGGAGTTCTGCCGGGTGAGCGATGGGATGCGCGCTGGGGTGCGAGCCCCGACGGTCCGAGCGGTCAATACGCGATCTGGGTTCGCTACCTCGGTCTGATCGAACGCAGTGTGGAGTCCACTCCGAGCCGAGCTGGTGGCGCAAAGAAGTCCTCGAAGCGCTGAGGTGTCGAGACCGTCACCAACGTTCGACGGTCCAATGCACGGGGCGACCGCTCTCGTACGGCATCACTCCGTGAAAGATCCGAGGATCGTCGTCGAAGACGAGAGGAACGAAGAAGCGATCGCCTTCCCAGAGTGGGAGGTTCGCGTCAGCTCTCGCCCGCTCGTCGTCGCTGCAAGCCTCGAGCAGTCGAGTGATCGGAATCCAGTGAAGGTCGCCTTCGTGGTTGGCAGTGATGGTGCCCGATGATGAACCGGTTTCGAACGTCGTCACGAGAAAGATCGGGCTGAACCAGTCTTCTCCATTCGGTCCGAAACCCGGCCACGAGACGGTTCCGCGCAGGTGCATCGCAGTGACGCACAGACCCGCCTCCTCCTCGACCTCACGACGAAGTCCACCTGCGAGGTTTTCATTGCTCTCGAGTTTGCCCCCGAGGCCGTTCCATTTGCCGAGGTGCTGGTCGTCGGAGCGACGGTTGCGATGGACGAGAAGGACGTTGTTGCGCGTCGGGTCCAGGACGTACGCAAGCGTCGCGAGGATCGGTGTGTATGTCATGCCAGTGTGTCGATCATGCTGATGTCTCGATCCTTCCGATCGCGTGTCGAATCCGAGAAGAGCGGACTGCATCGGGACTGAGGTGCCGAAGCGCGCACGCGTCAGCTGGTCGCGTCTTCCGGCAGACTAGAAGCGATGAGTGACGGGCTGACGAATCTGGCCGACGAATTCCGGCGCGACGGCGCCGTTGTTCTGCGCGGTGTCGTCTCGTCGTCCGAAATCGAAAGTCTTCGCGCAGGCATCGACACTGTCGTGAAGGCTCCGAGTCATCGGGTCAAGGTCGCCAGCGCCGCCGATGACCCGGGCTACTTCCTCGAGGACTTCTGTCGATGGCGCGACGTTCCCGAGTTCGGCGAATTCGTGATGTCGACAAGGCTCGCCCCGATCGCTGCAGAGTTGATGGACTCGACGACCGTGACCTTGTACCACGACCATGTGCTCGTCAAGGAGCCATGGACACGTCAGCGAACTCCGTGGCATCAGGATCAGCCGTACTACGACGTCGAAGGTCGTCGGAATGTGAGCTTTTGGATACCGGTCGATCCGGTTCCGGTCGAATCGACACTCGAAAT
>JBDLRO010000268.1:0-3011 GCA_039800025.1 Actinomycetota bacterium
TCGGGAACCGTGCACAATCCGACGCGGGCGAGAGCACTCGCTGATGCACCGGTGACATTTCGTCCACCGACGATGACCTTGCCCAATGTCGGTCGCATGAGACCGCTCGCAACCTTGATCAAGGTGCTCTTCCCTGCGCCATTCGGGCCGAGGAGCGCGACGACTTGTCCCTGGGCGACGTGCAGATCGACTCCGTGCAGGACTTCGATGGATCCATAGCCCGCATGGATGTCGCGCAACTCGAGGATTGCTCGGGGTGTCGTGGATGTCGAGAGAGTCGCGCTGTCCATGGCGTTCACGAGGCACCCAAGTAGGCGGACAGAACGAGCGGGTTGCGCCGAATCTCTTCGGGTGAGCCGTGAGCGATTACCTCGCCGAGATCGAGTACGTAGATCGTGTCGCACACGTCCATGATGAAGTTCACATCGTGTTCGACGAGCAGGATCGCCAACCCTTCATGAGCGAGATCGTGAAGCAACGTCGCGAGATGTGCCGTTTCTGTATCGCCCAGTCCCGATGCCGGTTCGTCGAGCAAGAGAACCGTCGGCTGCGTCGCCAGAGCCCGGGCGATTTCCACGAGTCGCGCCGAACCCGTTGGGAGTTCTCCGGCAGTCCTGTCAGCGACATTCTGGAGACCGACACGGGCCAAGATTCTCTCGACGGCATGTTTGATGTGTCGGCGACCAGCCAATTCAGCGGCGACCCGTACGTTGTCGCGCACCGACAACGAAGCGAAGAGCTCGAGGCGCTGAAAGGTTCGGGCAAGTCCGAGCTTCGCGCGTCGATGCGGCGGGAATCGTGTGGCGTCGACTCCGCTCAGGCGAACCGTTCCCGACGATGGTTCGAGCATTCCGTTGATCACGTTGAACAATGTCGTCTTGCCTGCACCGTTCGGCCCGATGAGTCCTGTGATCTCGCCGGTGGGAACATCCATGTCGACGGAGTTCAGCGCCATGACCCCGCCGAAACGCATCATCAAGCCGCGTACTTCGAGAATGGCCATCAGAGCACCACTCCCAGATTCTTCTCGGTCTCATTGATGTCGACGTCGGAGAAGTCCTCGGTCATGCCTGCCATGTCAGGTGATCGACGGTGCATGCGCGGCGCATTCTCGAGAATGCGCTGAGCTCCGAAGCCGAACACCCCGACGAGGAAGATGATTGCGATCAATCGCTTTCCGGTGGCATCGAGTTGTGTGTTCCAGTCGACTCCTGCGGAAATGAACATGCCGAGCCCGAGGAATCCGATTGCCACGACTCTTCGGGCGTTGATCGCGTCTGCGATACCGACAAGGTTGGGAGTGACCGCGAGAAACCACACGATCCCGGAGATGAAGAAGGACCAGCGCGAGATGAGGCCAGCGTTCTCGAGCGCCCAGATGCCGAATGCACCTGCTGCGGCGATGCCGATCAATGTCCATCGATCTGTGAGCGAGCGATATGCATCTGTGATCTGAGACGCTGCACCTTCGGGATGCCGGCCGAGAGTCGCCCCAATCGTTCCTGGGGCGATTTTCGCGACATTCGACAATGCAGGCACTGCGGTCGCGAGAACCGAGTTTCCACCGAGCAGCATCCCGCCGATCAATGCTCCGCCCACCGTTCCGACCCCGCCGACGACGGCCAGAAGTACGACGGGAAGGCTCTGCATGAAGTCGAACTGCTGAGGACTCACTTTGTCGCCGGCCAGCGCACCTGCACACGAGGCGACACCGGCAGAGATGGCGAACGCGGAGAGTTTCGATCCGGTGAGGTTCATTCCGAGTGTCGCCGCTGCAACTGGTGAATCCTTGAGGGCGATGAGACGGCGACCGAGCCGACTTCGTCGCAACGACACGACCGCGAGTCCGAGGAGGGCGAACGCGCACGAGATCAGGATCAAGCGTCCTCGGGGAGTCCCGATCTCGACGAGGGGCAGATCGAGGACGGGGACGTCGATGTTGCCGCCTTGGAAGGTCTGGCGTTGATTGAAGACGAGTTTCGAGACGAGGACGGCGAAAGCAGCAGTGGCAAGTGCGAGGTAGATCCCTGAAAGGCGAAGAGCCGGCAGAGCGACGAGAGCTCCGATCGCCGACACGATCGCGATCGTCAGCGCCAACGTGATCAAATTCCCGTCGCCAGGGAGTTTTGCCATCGCGATCGCCCCGAGGCCGGCGAATGTCAGCGGGGCAAGAGACATCTGGCCGGCATAGCCGGTGAGGGGTACGAGTGACAGTGCAGCGATCGCCAATGTGAAGGCATTGAACAACAACAAGGTGTTCGACCGAGTGAGCATGCCGGAGATGCCGATCGTGATGACGACGAGTGCAAGTGCCCCGAGGACCGAAGTTCGCCACTGAGGTTCGCGGTTCGTCTCGCGGACGCGAATCGAACCGGATCTCAGGCGCGTCAGCGGTCGTCTGACGAGAGCGATGAACAGGACGAGTGTCGGGATCGATGCGCGCAGGCCTGTCAGGCTCAAGCCGAACACGCTCTCGGGGAACCAGGATTCGTCCGACAGCATGAGGTAGTAGGCGTCGAGAAGTCCGAGGATCGCCGCGCCGATGAACGTGAGGGGAAGACTGCCCAGCCGACCGATGATCGCTGCGGCGTATGCATTCACGACCAACAGGACCAGAGGTTCGATGTTGAGTTGCTGCTCGCCTGCGAGAAGGATTCCTGCAAGACCTGCGAGTGATGCGCTCAGCGCCCAGGCGAACATCGCGACGCGGTCGGGTCTGGCTCCGTTCAATTCGGCGAGGCTGTCGTCGTCGACGACCGCGCGCATGGCGATCCCCATTCGGGTCTTGAAGAGGAGCAGACGCAGGACGATGGCAACAGCGATCGCGAATGCGAACGTGATGATCTTGTGCCAGCTGATGTTGATTCCGCCGATGGAAACGACATCGCCCTCGAAAAAGCGCAGGAAGGCCTCTCGACTCGCGTCGCTCGGCCAGATCCAGTTCGCGAGGCCGACGACGAACGCGAAGACAGCGACCGTGACCGAGAGCCGGACGACCTCGGTCGTTCCTT
>JBDLRO010000269.1:0-4129 GCA_039800025.1 Actinomycetota bacterium
CCGAGGAATACGCCAAGTGGTGCAGCGAGGAAAGCGAGATCTTCGCCGGACTCGAAGACGGATCACTCACCTTCGCCAGCGAGGAACTCGGAGTGGGAATCGAACCCCGACTCGGTCGTTCAGCTGGCGACATGGCCGCCGAGTGAACTGAGACAGGTCGGTCGCGTGAGCGACCTCCTGACCTGACGGACATGACCGGCAGGCACGCCCGTGTCCTGCGTGTGATGTCGCGCGAGTGCGCTCACACCTGTGACAAACGGAACTGCGCTCCTCGTCCACAAATTTCGTCTCTGTCTCGGTGACTCAGGCTCGTGACCGACACACTGAGGGCATGAATTCCAGCCCGACGCCCGCCGACTCCGACATGACATCGTCGAACCACGATGTTCTCGTGATCGGTGCCGGACCTGCCGGTGCCGCCGCCGGCTACTGGCTGGCCAAAGAGGGCCTCGATGTCGTGATGGTCGACAAGAAGACGTTTCCGCGCGAGAAGACGTGCGGCGACGGGCTGACGCCGCGAGCTGTCAAGCAGATCGTCGACATGGGACTCGGCTCCGAGCTCGAGAAATACCACCGCTACGAGGGTTTGCGTGCAACTGCACACGGCAAAGCACTCGAACTGCAGTGGCCGACGCACCCCATCTACCCCCAGCACGGTTACGTCGTCCGGCGTCGCGAACTCGACACGATGATCGCCCGCCAAGCTCAAGCAGCTGGCGCAATTCTCCTCGAAGGTCACGAAGCTCTCGCGCCCGTGCTCGATCGGGGCTTCATCCGGGGCGCAGTCGTCCAGGCCAAGGGGTCGGAGAACCCTGTCGAACTTCGCGCCAAGTACATCGTCGTCGCCGATGGCGCCAACAGCCGTTTCGGCCGTGCACTCGGAACGTATCGAACGAAGGAGTGGCCGTACGGCACAGCCATTCGCACCTACTGGGAGACGCCGCGTCACGCCGAGCCGTGGATCGAATCGGCGCTCGACGTCAAGGACCGCCAAGGAAACCCACTGCCTGGCTACGGCTGGATCTTCCCGGTGGGCGACGGCACTGTGAACATCGGCGTCGGATTGCTGTCGACATTTCGCGACTTCAAGTCCGTGAACACGACGCACCTGCTCAACGAATACGCCCACATGGTTGCCGATCGATGGGAGATCGATCCGGATCAGCCGACCCACAAGGCGACGTCCGGACGTATCCCGATGGGCGGTTCGGTCGGTCCGAAGTCGGGTCCCACGTATCTCGTCGTCGGCGATGCAGCCGGCAGCGTCAATCCCTTCAACGGAGAGGGAATCGACTACGCGTACGAGACGGCTCGCATGGCAGCCCAGATCCTCACCGAAGCGATCCGCAACAACGACCCGGCTGCGCTGCAGCGCTACCAGTCACTCCTCGACGACGAGTACGGCCAGTACTTCAAGGTGGCCAGGCTGTTCGCTCGCATCATCGGGCGACCGGCGATCATGCGCGAGCTCTCTCGAGTCGGCATGCAGAGCCGCACGCTGATGGAGTGGGTCTTGCGCATCATGGCCAACCTGTTGCGACCCGATGAGATCGGCCCGGCCGAAGCGGCCTACAAGGCAGCAGCCGCAATCGTGCGACTCGCACCGAACGCCTGAGCCGCGCTCGAAACGAAGGAGCATCTCGAGAAAGTTCGCTCGGGACCGCTCAGTTGCAACGCACTGCAGAGACCTGAGATTTCTCCAGATCCACGATCGTCACGTGATCGTTGCGGAACTGCTCGACGAATGCGGTCAAATTCGCGGTCTCCTCATCACATCGCCGAGAGACCCGATCGAGCAGCGGCACTTCCCAGCCGTTGGTGAGACGTGCATAGGTGACGCCGTCGAGCAGGGCTTCGATCGGAGGCAACTCGAGTTCGGTCGAATCGACTGCGGGTGCGGGAACGAGTGCGAACCAGATGATCCCGTCACCGAGGGTGTCGGCGAGGAGGACGCATGAATCGGGAGTCTCGGGAACGAGACACGTCGACTGACCGAGAGTTCCGTCTGCAATGAGCAGAAGTCGTCCGTTCTGGAGCACGACGGTCGCGTTCCCTCGTGACAGTCCTCCGGACACCGACCAGGCACCATCTGATCGCACCGTGGACGTACGAGCGATGAGATCGATGCGGCGGCTGTTGGCGTCGATCACAACTTCAGCGGGACCTCCATCGTCCTGGAACGCCAACAAGATGAGGAAGAGCGCGATGACGCTGCCAACTGCTGCCCAATACCTCCAAGTGAAGAACTGACTCACGAGACGAGAGCGTACGAGGTCTCAGGACACGCGACCGGGCAGATCGGCAACTGCACCATGATCGTGCGGAAAGCAGGGATCATGCAGAAATGAGGATCATGCAGGTGCAGCGAACATTCGGTGGCCAAGATCACGTCATAGCCGTGATCAGGCAGTAGCCGGTGCTGAACGTCGCGCCGAGGTTCGACCGGACGCAGCTCGCTTCTGCTCGTGATAGCTGAGGATCTGCAATTCGCTCGCCAGATCGACGGGGCGAACCGCAATTCCTGCCGGCACGTCGAGCACCACGGGCGCAAACATGAGAATGCTCGTCACGCCCGAACGCACGAGGCGATCGGCGGCGTCCTGGGCGGCTTCGGCCGGAACTGCGATGACACCGATGGCCACGTTCTTCGCAGCGACGATCTTGGGAAGCTCGTCGATGTGGCGCACCCGGACTCCGCCGATCACTGCGCCGATCTTCGACGTGTCGATGTCCACGATGCCAGCGACGGGAAATCCCTTCTGTCCGAAGCCTTCGTGCGCGGACAAAGCCTGTCCGAGATTGCCGGCACCGACGATGACGACTGGCCATTCGTGATTGAGACCGAGTTCCTGGCGGATCTGGTAGACGAGGTACGACACGTCGTACCCGACACCTCGTGTGCCGTAGGTGCCGAGGAAGCTCAAGTCCTTGCGCACTTTGGCGGCATTCACTCCCGCCAAGTCGGCGATCTGATCCGACGACACTTGGTTGACGCCGGAGTCGACAAGCGATGTGAGACAGCGCAAGTAGAGCGGCAGTCTCTCGACTGTGGCTTCAGGAACTCGACGACGTGATCGCTCAGCCATCCGTCCAACATACGGCGCACCCTCCGAAGCCCCGATGTCACGCTGCGAAACTTGTGTCGACTTCGTGCGGTCATTCGTCACCGTCACAAAGACAGGAACCGTCACGATGAACGGAACCGTCACGACGAAGGATCGAACTCGACCAGGACCGTCAGCACGGATGAACCGCTCGGGCTCTAATCTCGCACTGTGACGTTGAACGCCGCACTCGCTGCCGCAGCGACACTCGTCGCGTGCGCCTTTGCCATGTCCACGGGTGATCGCTGGCTCCAGCGTCGTCGACCGCACGACGGAGCGTGGACGATCTCACTCGTGTTCTTCGCACTCGGTTCGGCGGCCTTGTGGTGGGCGCAAGCTCGCGGGTGGAGCCTCGCATCATTTCGACTGTTCTTCTTGATGGGTGCCGTACTGAACGTGCCGTGGCTCGCGCTCGGCTCGATCTATCTGCTCTTCGGACAACGCGTGGGCGACGCGACCAGGTCGTGGCTGATCGGCCTGTCCGGTGCAGCTGCCGGTGTCGTCTTGATCGCTCCGACCAAAGACGTCGAACTCCTTTCCGACGAACTCCCGAAGGGAAGTGACCTGTTCGGCGTCGCACCGCGTGTGTTCGCCGCAGTCGGCTCGGGTGTCGCCGCACTCGTGATCTTTGCGGGCGCTGTGTGGTCGCTGTGGCGCGTGGTGAGGCGACGGACACCTTCCGTGGGCGTTCACCGACGGACCATCGTCGATCCGCGTCGCAATGCTGGCGGCAACGCATTGATCGCCCTCGGCACGATCGTGCTCTCATTGAGCGGAACCCTTGCGGGCCGACTCGGCGAGAGCCGAGCGTTCATCGTCACGCTCCTCGTCGGAGTCGTGATTCTCTTCGCCGGGTTTCTCGTTGCGTCGACGCGCCGGTCACAGAGCCCGACGCAGCAACTTACCCGAGACATTGCGCGGTAGCTCGTCCACGACGAGAACCTTGCTCGGGCACTTGTAACGCGCGATGTGATCGTGACAGTGATCGATGAGCGCATCCTCGTCGGCTTCCGCACCCGGGCGGA
>JBDLRO010000270.1:0-4827 GCA_039800025.1 Actinomycetota bacterium
TCTCGCCATAGCGCTGTACCGCCATGTCGACGATGGTGGTGACTCCGCCCCATGCAGCCGCGCGTGAGCCGGTCTCGAAGGTGTCGGATGCGAAAGTTCCTCCGAAGGGAAGTTCCATGTGAGTGTGCACATCGATTCCACCAGGGATCACGTACTTGCCCTGGGCGTCGATCACGCGATCGCACGACTGTTCAGCCGAGTCGAACCACCCCGGTGCACCGACAGCCGCGATCGTCTCGCCTTCGATGAGCACGTCGTTCGCGACCACACCAGTCGGTGAAATCACCTTTCCGTTCTTGATCAAAATCTTCGCCATGTCGACGCCTTTCCCTTTCACTCATCCGACCGACTTCGCGGTAGCGGATGCTCCCCCTCCAACTGGTACTGCCCTACACCTGACTCCGAATGCTCACGGCTCCACGAGTTCGTCGTACGCATCGGGTCGGCGATCTCGGTAGAAGGCCCATCGATCACGGACTTCATGAAGTTTCTTCATGTCGAGATCTCGAACGACCAACTCGGGCTTGTACGCGTCACCGACATCGCCCACGAACTTGCCCTCGGGATCGACGAAATAACTCTGGCCGTAGAAATCGTTCTCCCCCAGCGGTTCGATACCGACGCGATTGATCGCTCCGACGTAATAGATATTGGCAACTGCCGCAGCCGGCTGTTCGACACGCCAGATGTACTCGCTCAAACCCCTGTGCGTTGCAGAAGGATTGAACACGATCTGCGCTCCATTGAGACCGAGTGCGCGCCATCCTTCCGGAAAATGTCGGTCGTAGCAGATGTAGACGCCCACCTTGCCGACAGCCGTCTCGAAGACCGGATATCCGCCGTTACCCGGCTTGAAATAGAACTTCTCCCAGAAACCCTTGGTCTGGGGAATGTGCTGCTTGCGGTACTTGCCGAGGTACGTGCCATCGGCATCGATCACCGCAGCGGTGTTGTAGTAGATGCCGGGCTGAGTGACCTCGTACATCGGCAACACCAACACCATGCCGGCTTCCTTGGCAATGCTCTGGAATCTCTTCGTGGTCGGACCGTCCGGGATCTGCTCGGTGTATCCGTAGTACTCGACGTCCTGAACCTGGCAGAAATACGGTCCGTAGAACAGTTCCTGGAAACACATCACCTGTGCGCCCTGCTTGGACGCCTCGAAGACCGCAGCTTCGTGCTTGTCGATCATCGACTCCTTGGATCCGCTCCAATCGGTCTGCAAGAGCGCTGCGCGAATGGTGTCCTGTGAACCGGTCATGTCTCCTCTATCCCTTTGTCGGTCATCGCCACAGTAATTGACCGCGCCTGTGCCGACAACGGCTGACGTCAGTAGCCCCCGCCGATTTTGGAGTGGTCCCACGAGACGAAGTGATCGATGTCGATGGCGATCCCGATTCGCTTCTTGGCTTGAGCCTCGAGGAAGGGAAGCGCGGCGTCGCTCACTGCATACGGCCCGTTGTACTTGACCCCGACGGCTTTTCCGATCTCCAGGATCGCGTCGTAGTCCTCGATGAAGCGGGCTGTTCCGACGACCTCGAGGCCCTTCAACTGCTCGTACGAATCTCCGCTTTCGATCAATCCCGTGATCTTCGGGTCACGCTGGAGATTTCGAACCTTCTGGCTCTTGGCGAACGTCCAAAAGGTGACCTTGCCGTCGAGGATCACGAACCACATGGCAACGAGGTGCGGATGACCCGTGGGGCCGATGGAAGCGATGTTCAGAATCTTCTGTTCTTCGAGGTAGGCCGCGATCTCATCGTCGGTCATCGTGATGGAAGCTCGCTTGTTCGCCATGCGCCTCGACCCTAGTCCCATCCGGCCGTCGACGACGGCTGACAACCCGCTTCGACACTGGCTGTTCATGGGGAGAAGCGATCCGCTACCGTTGACCACGTGGTCGCCAATCCGCCTGCTGATCTGATGCTCGAACCGGTCCTCCAGGGATCCGACAACCAGCTGTCGAGACCGCTCAGTGAATGGCTGACGACGTTTCATCTGGCTGCAGTCGTTCTCGATCCGTACACGAACGAGAGTTCGTGGGTCCTCGAGTCTGCTGCTCGAATCCTGAGGGCATTCAGCGGATCTGCCGCACGCGCATGTCTCATCGTCACGGCGTCCTCCGATGAGACTCGAACGTTCCTCGGTCCTCTCTCTCGTGAATTCCTCGTCTTCGCCGATTCGGAGCGTTCTGCCGTGCGCGCCCTCGGACTTCAGGCCTTGCCCGCTTTCGTGTTCATTCGGGCCGATGGCACCGTTCCTGCCGCCGCCGAGGGCTGGTCGCCCATCGAGTGGCGTGCGGTCGCCAAGTCGATTGCGTCGACGACGGCGTGGACCGCACCTGCCATCCCGGCTCCCGGCGATCCCGCAGCCTTCGCCGGCACACCTGCGCTCGGCTGATCTGATTCCCCCCACGGACCTCCCGGTCGAAGACACGATCTTCGAACTGCGGCGTGCTCTGCACGAGGTCGGTTCCGCAGTTCTCATCGCTCCGCCCGGTGCGGGAAAGACGACCCTCGTTCCTCTACGTCTCCTCGACGAGCCCTGGCTCGCCGATCGGCGCATCATTGTGCTGGAGCCACGGCGGCTGGCCGCGCGTGCCGCTGCTCGCCGCATCTCGCAACTCGTCGGCGACGAACCTGGAGGACTCATCGGCTATCAAACCCGAGACGAGCGCGTCATCAGTCCCCGCACCCGAATCGAAATCGTGACGGAGGGAATCCTGACGCGCCGCCTCCACAACGACCCTTCGCTCTCTGCATACGGGCTCGTGATCTTCGACGAGGTGCACGAACGGAATCTTCCGACTGATCTCGGTTTGGCACTGTGTCTCGATGCCCGTCGCACATTCCGCGGTGACATACGGGTCCTCGCAATGTCGGCAACTGCTGATGCCGAACGGTTCGCTCGAGTTCTCGGCTCTGCCGACGGCGCAGCGCCGATCGTTCGCAGTGACGGAAGAATGTTCGATGTCGACATCGTCTGGGCTCCTCCGCCGAAACAAGGGCGACTCGAGGACGCCGTTGCGCCGACGATCGCGCGAGCGCTGAGAGAACACGACGGCGACGTCCTGGTCTTTCTGCCCGGGATCGCCGAAATCGAACGCACCCGACGCGCTCTCGCGGACGGCGTGCTCCCTGCGACCGTCGACGTCTGGCCGCTCGCTGGAGCCCTTTCTCAGGACGAGCAGGACTGCGCGTTGTCTCCGTCGCCACAGGGTCGACGACGTGTGGTGCTGAGCACCGACATCGCCGAGACGAGTCTGACGGTCGACGGTATTCGCATCGTCGTCGATGCGGGTCGAGCTCGCATTCCCCAGTTCGACGCCCGCACCGGCATGACTCGCCTGACGACAGTGGCGGCATCGCGGGCATCGTGTGAGCAACGGTCGGGACGTGCCGGACGCGTCGCTCCCGGAGTTGCGTACCGAATGTGGAGCAAGCTCGAACACGGAACGCGCCGGGCACATCTGGATCCCGAGATCTCCCAAGCCGATCTCGCCTCGTTTGCGCTCGACATTGCCTTGTGGGGTGCTCCGATCGAAGATCTTCCGTTTCTGCAGCCTCCTCCTCCTGCTGCCTACTCACAGGCTCGAGAACTCCTCGAGCGACTGGGAGCGCTCGGCGCGGACGGGCACATCTCCGATCTCGGACGAGCGATGCTCGAGCTCCCGGTGCACCCGCGCCTCGCCAAGATGATCGCTGCCTCGCATGAACGTGATCGGCCCCTCGCGTGCCTTCTCGCTGCACTCATCGATGAACGCGATGTCTTGCGCGGTTCGCCCGATCAACGGCCAGTCGACCTCCTCGTGCGCGTTGCCGTCGCTGCAGGACATGGATCGACAGCATCAGACATCTCGGCCTCGGAATCCCGGCTGGCAGATGTCAGCGTCGACACCGGAGCCGTCAGGAGGTTGCGCACGAGGACAGAGGATTTGGCGCGCCGCTCCCGAGTCATGATGGATTGGAGCGACATCGATCCCGAACGAGCAGCGGCCCTCCTGCTCTTGGCCTATCCGGATCGAGTGGCGATTCGGCGCCAACCCGGCCAATTCCAGACCGTCTCAGGAACATCCGCCTGGATCCCGCGCACCGACCCCCTCGCAGACGAGGAATTCCTCGTCGCAGCAGACCTCGACGGAAATCGGAAGTCGTCGCGCATTCGCATGGGACTCGCAGTTCACGAACATGATCTCTACGCATCCATGGGGGACGCGCTCCAGCAGGACCGGGTCATCAAGTGGAGCAAAGAAAAGGGTGACATCGTCGAGCACACCACGGTGCGAATCGGGAACATGCGCATCAGGGAAAAGACGACTCGACCTCTGCCGGGTGAGGAGACGAGCCACGCGATCTTCGAACACCTCGCTCAGCGGCGCTTCTCCGGACTCCTCGACGCCGAACCCGTCCGCCATCTGACAGCACGTGTCGAGTTTCTTCGACGGACACTCGGCGACGAAGATCCCGCAACGATTCGGACATCTGGCGAGACATGGCCCGATTGGACGCAGAAGAATCTCGTCGCAACTGCGAACGACTGGCTCGAGCCATACCTCGCGGGCATGACCTCCCTCGACGATGTGGAGGCACTGAACATCGAGACCGTTCTGCGTTCACAGTTGCCGTGGACTCTCGGATCACGTCTCGATGAACTCGCCCCATCCGAACTCACACTCGCCTCTGGTCGAACGGCGTCCGTCGACTATGCAACAGCTCTCCGAGACGACACTCAGCCGATCGTCGAAGTTCGAGTCCAGGACGTGTTCGGTATGCGCGCCCATCCGACGATCGCCGACGGGCGAGTCCCTCTCGTGCTCCGACTCCTCTC
>JBDLRO010000271.1:0-4179 GCA_039800025.1 Actinomycetota bacterium
GGCGTGACGGGTGGGCGGTCACCCTCACCGAGTACAACCAGCACACCCAAGTCACGATCCTGCAGCGCACCATGCGCATGCCGATCACACCGCCGATCGAAGTGTTCAGCAACAATCCGAAGTTGTCGAACCTGGCTGACTTTCTCGCTGACTGATCGATCGGTCAGTCGAGGCAGTCGAGCGACCCGATTGTTCGATCTCGCTGATCAGCGAGATGCGAGCCAGGACGGCCGCTTGGCCTCGAACGACGCGATGTCGTCGGCGTGAGTCAACGTGATGCCGATGTCGTCGAGTCCGTTGAGGAATCGGTGTTGGTTCTGGGGTTCCATTGGGAACGAGGACGACAATCCGATGTTCGGCATCTCGACCGTCAGACGTTCCATGTCGACGACGATTTCCGACTGCGGGTTGGTTTCGATCTCCGCCCAGATCTTTTCGACATCGGCGAGAGGCAGTGCGACCGGGACGAGACCGTTTTTCGTGCAATTGTTGCGGAAGATGTCGCTGAAGCTCGGAGCGATCACTGCATCGAAACCGTATTGCTGAATCGCCCAGACGGCGTGTTCCCGGCTCGAACCGACGCCGAATGACGGGCCTGCAACCAGAATCGTCGCGCCTGCGTACCGTGCGTCGTTGAGCACGAACGAGCGGTCGTCGCGCCAGGTCGAGAAGAGCCCCGCTTCGAAGCCGGTGCGCTCGACGCGCTTCAGCCAGTCGGCCGGGATGATCTGATCGGTGTCGACGTCCGATCGACGCAAGGGAATTCCCTTGCCGGTCAGAACTCGTACGCTTTTCATGCCGTTGTCCCTCGTCTCTCGTCGTCAGGCCAGATCGGCCGGGGTGGTGAAGGTGCCGGCGATGGCAGTGGCCGCAGCGACGTGCGGTGACACGAGATGCGTTCGACCGCCGCGACCCTGACGTCCCTCGAAGTTGCGATTGCTCGTGCTGGCTGCCCGCTCGCCGGGAGTGAGCTTGTCCGGGTTCATCGCGAGGCACATCGAGCATCCGGGCTCGCGCCAGTCGGCGCCGGCTTCGATGAAGATCTTGTCGAGACCTTCCGCTTCGGCTTGCTGCTTCACGGCATGGCTTCCGGGAACCACCATCACGCGTGGAACGGTGACCTTGCGGCCTTTCATGACCGAAGCTGCCGCACGGAGGTCCTCGATGCGTGAATTCGTGCAGGACCCGATGAACACCGTGTCGACCTTGACATCACGCAGTCGAGTGCCCGGTTCGAGTCCCATGTACTCGAGTGCTCGGGAGACGGTCTCACGAGTCGTCGGGTCGTCGAAATCGTCTGGTGACGGCACTGGCTGATCGATTCCGGCCACTTGGCCGGGATTCGTCCCCCAGGTCACGTGGGGAACGAGCTTGCTCGCGTCGATGCGGACTTCCTTGTCGAAGACGGCGTTCTCATCGGAACGCAGCGTCTTCCAATGAGCAACGGCTTCGTCCCATGCGGCACCCTTCGGAGCGTGCTGCTTGTCGCGCAGGTACTCGAACGTCACGTCATCGGGTGCGATGAGACCTGCTTTGGCTCCCGCTTCGATCGACATGTTGCACACCGTCATGCGACCCTCCATCGAGAGTGCGCGAATCGCCGAGCCGCGGTATTCGATGACGTGTCCGATGCCGCCACCTGTCCCGATGTGACCGATCACAGCGAGGATGATGTCCTTCGCAGTCACACCCTCGGGGAGAACCCCATCGACTTCGACGCTCATCCACTTCGGACGGCTCTGGGGAAGGGTCTGGGTCGCGAGAACGTGCTCGACCTCGCTCGTGCCGATGCCGAATGCGAGGGCGCCGAAGGCGCCATGAGTGGCGGTGTGGCTGTCACCGCACACGATCGTCATGCCGGGAAGCGTGCGTCCTTGTTCGGGTCCGATGACGTGCACGATGCCCTGACGAGCATCGCCCATCGAGAACAGCTGGACGCCGAACTCCTTCGCGTTGTCACGCATCACCTCGACCTGTCGAGCGGAAATCGGATCGGCGATCGGGAGGTGAATGTTCTCCGTCGGGACGTTGTGGTCCTCGGTGGCGACCGTGAGGTCGGGTCGACGCACTTGGCGACCGCTCATGCGCAAGCCTTCGAAGGCCTGCGGACTCGTGACTTCGTGGACGAGGTGAAGATCGATGTAGAGCAGATCGGGCTCTCCGGGTGCGGAGTGCACGACATGGCTGTCCCAGACCTTCTGGGCGAGGGTGGTGGGCTTGTTCATCGGCTGAATGTGCTCCGTGGTTCAGGTGGCAAGGGGGTGATCGATGCCGGATCCAAACCCTATCGGGAGGTCGACAACGGGACTGTCGCGGCTCGCCGTCGGGGTCGGCATCGATCCCTCACCGACGAGTGAATCCATCGTTGACCTTTGCTGAGACCGTCGATTGCCTCGTTCACGCAGAACTCACCGGATCGTCAGGCCATGGATCGCAAGGGGACGACCCCTCGGACTCTGGTTCACGCCTGCTCGCAGCCTTCGATCTCCACCGAGCCAGGCTCTACGTTCTGCCAGTCGCCGATGACACGAGTGTCGACGCGGGCGCTGGAACGATGCCGAATGACGGCGTCGTGCTCCTCGATTCCGACGAGAATCCCTACCGCTTGCTCCGCCGCACTCGTCATCATCCGCCGATCATCGCCGGGTGCCTGGTGGCGACGGGATGGTGTGCTCCCTTCGGACTCGACGATGATGCGAACGCCACCCCACCGAGCAGCCATCCGCTGCGGCAGAGAGTGCGCCTGACCGTCGCGGTCACCGACTACGGCATCGCATCGGTGCTGCGTCACAGTGACGAACCCGATGTGGTGCACACACTGCCGAGTCGAGGTATCGGGGATCTCCCCGACATTCTCGATGTCTGGTGGCGCGGTTGACGTGATGACGGCATCACGTCACGTGACACGACATCACGTCATGTGACACGACATTGCGTGACGTGACACGACCCGATCCGGTCCAGCGAAAGAACCCGGATCAGAAGGCAGCGAAGAGATCGACGATGACGACCAGATCGGTCTTCTCGGGAAGGCCGAGTTCGGCGTTGCCCTCGTCTCCGAATCCGAGAGCGAATGGCACAGTGATCTCGCGGCGACCTCCGACTTTCATGCCGGCGATTCCTTGAACGAAACCATCGAGCGTCGCACCCGTCATCAGAGTCAGATTCAGCGGCTGCGGAGATTCCCACGTGCTCTGGAGGCGCTCGCCCGTGTCGGCGCGAAATGCCACGAGGTGGATCACGACCGTGTCACCTTCCGCGGCTTCGACACCGCTTCCCTCGATGAGATCGTTGGTCGCCACGCTCGTGACCGCATCACGTGCCTCGAGTTCGTCGGTCGGCTCGTTCGCCGCATCGATAGCGGGGACGATGCCGACGACGTCGACGACGAACGACAGCGTCTCGTTCGGACCGATGGCTTCACCAGCACCCTGTTCGCCGTAGGCGAGATCCGGCGGAATGTCGAGCTGACGTCGGCCGCCTGCTTTCGCTCCGATGAGACCCTGGTCCCAACCGGGAATCACCATGCCGAGCCCGAGTGTGACCGGGAAGGGATCCTGGCCGAAGTTGCCGTCGAAACGGGTGCCGTCCTTGGACAGGACGCCGACGTAGTACACGTAGACGGTGTCACCGTCTTTTGCGGCGTCTCCGGTTCCCTCGGTGATGTCGGTGATCGCGAGTTCGGTCGGGAGTTCTTCGGGAATCGAGACGTCGGGTTCTCCGGTCTCGTCGGCAGGGTCGCTCGTCAACGTGATCGATCCAATCGGCTCGGTATCGCCACCACACGCCGTGAACCCGAGCGATGCGACAGCGAGAAGCGAGACTGAGCGCTTCAGATTGCGGCGCACGCGAATGGACGGAGAGATGGCGTTGGGGGACATTCGCCCACGCTACCCGTCACGGTGTCAGGGGGTGAGTGCAGAGCGATGTGCCGCGAGCCAGGCGCTCTCGGCACGGCCCATGTCGGTCGACGGCGGAGCCTGAACGAACGGCCACAGCTCTTCGGCGATACGCCGATAGTTGCCCGTTGCGCCGAGTTCTCCGAGGATCGCGTACAGACCGAGATTGATGCGCTGGATGAAGACGAAGGCTTTCGGCACCGTCGCGTACTGGGCGATCGGGCTCGAGCGATCGAACGTGTGGCGAACGATGCCGCTCGCATACGACGTCGTCCACGTG
>JBDLRO010000272.1:0-4124 GCA_039800025.1 Actinomycetota bacterium
AACACCCCCGCGGTGATGGCACCGATGACGAGTCCGATCAGCGGGAACAGCGACGCAACTCGTCCCATGTGCACGTCAGGGGCATGGCGCACCGGGATGCGTGTCAAGAAGCCGATCGTGACGGTGATGTGATGTCGCGCTCGAGAGAGCGGATTGCATCGGGTCACACGACGTCCTCGACGTCGCGCAGTTCGAGAGCACGTCCCGCAACCATGAAGACGGCTCGGTCGACGTTCGCAGCGAGACGTGTGTTCACTCGCCCGAGAGCGTCCCTGTAGGTGCGGGTCGTCTCGTCTGCTGGCACGATGCCGAGACCCACTTCATTGGAGACGATGTAGGTCGATCCTCGACGTTGCGACATCGTCGTGATGAAGCGCTCGACCTCTGCATGAACTTCGGATTCTGAAGCGCCGTGGTGGAACATGTTGCCCATCCACACGGTGATGCAGTCGATGACAGCCGTATCGGCACTCGGCACGCGTGCCAATGCCTCTGCGAGTCGAAGCGGCGACTCGATCGTCGTCCATTCCGTCGGCCGAGAACGGCGGTGCGCGACGATTCGCGCCCACATTTCATCGTCGAATGCCTCGGCTGTGGCGATCATCGTGACCGCAGTATCGGATCGTCCTGCAAGGGCCTCGGCGAAGGAGCTCTTGCCGCTGCGTGCTCCACCCAGAATCAGAACCCGGCGGGCTGGAGTTTGGTTCTTCACATCACGGGAACGGGCCATCAGTAATCGATTCCTCGCAGAGCGCCCACACCCCGATCGTAGGCGTGGTGAAGAACCTCGATCCTCGATGCTGTATCTGCGCAAGAAATCAGAGCGTCCGGAGCATCGCGGCCGGTGATGATCACGTTCACATGCTTGGGTCTGTTGGTGATGGCAGCGACCACTCGATCGGTGTCGATCCATTTCCATGTGCACAAATACGTGAGTTCGTCGAGAACGACCACGTCGAAGTCACCGGAGCCGATGACTTTCTCCGCTCTCTCCCAAGCTTGTCGAGCGAGAACCGCATCGTGTTCGATGTTCTCCGAGTCCCACGTGAAACCCGAGCCCAGTGGTTCGAACGGAACGCCGAGCTTCTCGCACCCGAGTTGCTCTCCCGTCTTCCATTCCCCGGACTTCACGAACTGGAGAACCGTCACCGACTTGCCATGTCCGACGGCTCGCAACACAGTTCCCATTGCGGCTGACGTCTTGCCCTTTCCCGATCCGGTGAACACGACGACCAAGGAGTCGGCCTTCTTCAACGAGTCAGGACGGGGGTCTTCTGTGGGAGGGGTTTCGATGTCCGCCATGCCTTCGAGTGTGGCATGGTGGTTGCTTCGCCGCATGACTTGCCAGCACATCCGTGCGTGAATCGAGTCTGGAATTGTCGTTTCAACTACGGGATCGTCGTCGTGCCTGTTTCGAAGACGCGCCGCAGGAACTCCTGACCCTCATCTTCTTCACCGATGGAGATCAACAACGCCCCCAACTGATCCAACGCATCCGTGTTCGACGGCTCCTGCTCCACCACGACACGCAGATCCGCGATCGCCGACTCCGGATCACCACCAGCACGAAACGTCAACGCCCGCTGATATCTCGCCACCGTCAACTCCGGATTCGACGTGATCAACTGCGTCCACGCATCGATCGACCCCGCGAAATCACCCTGAGCGCGACGCAGGATCCCCAAATTGAACAACGCCACCCGATTCCCCGGATCGGCTTCGATCACCGCGTCATAACTCTGAGCTGCAGCATCCACATCACCGGAATCCTGAGCGGCCTGACCAGCCTCCAAGTTCCCGGCCACGTCGACAGACACCTCGACAGTTGATGACGACACCGCAAAGTCCGAACCACCCGAGCACGCACTCACCATGAACAACCCTGGCGCGACAACGGACAGAGCCAACAGCCACCTTGCCGAGTTGTATCGAGCAGCGCGGGAGTCGAGTTCAATCACATCCATCTCGACTCCCATGTCACGCACCACGATCAGCGAGTACGAACTCGCCGACGTCGACGACGATCCGACAACACCATCGCAGAACCACCACCCACCAGTACCGTCGCCGACAACAACAATCCAGCAATCCCCGCACCCGTATCGGGCAGCATTGCCAACAGGGTGTAGTCGAAACTGGGCTTACGGAACACGAATTCACTGCCAGTCAAAGATGCAATCGGAAGCAAGTCGAGAGTGGTCGTGACCTTGGCCAGAAAGCCGCCACCCGGCACCTCGATTCGATACCGACCTGATGGCAGATTCCCGATGAACTCCACCATCGACTCCGAGTCGGTTGTCGTGAGAATGATCACGTCGTCAGGGGTGTTGAACTGACGATCCGAACCCCACCAACGCATCCAGAACGGCGTATCGGGATACAACGTGCCATCTTGTTCGCGCACTCGGGCGTACAACGACGACTGGCCGACGCCGCCGACATTGGCGGTGTATTGCGGCCTGTTGATCCTGATGAAGAGAACTCCACCCACGGCGTCCTCGGGTTCGTATGTCGTCGTCACATCACCAGGGAGCTGATACGTGAGCGTGTACTTGCCATAGGGCAATTTTGTGAAGTCGTAATTGCCGTTCTCGTCGGTGGTGATCTCATATGAGACAGGTGTTGCCGCCGCGACAAGCGTCATCGGGCCACCATCCGTCACCGAGATCGGTATCGACACCGACCCAGACTTCAAGAAACTGGACAGACCCTGGATCATTCCGATATCCGAGAAATCCGAGGTGTCTCGCACTGCGGAAGTACGCGGTGTCCTCACCGGTGGCGGCAGTTGGTATTCATTCAATGTCAATGTCAACGGCAAGTTCGGGAAAACGGGGTCTGCTGCTTCATCGAATGCACCGTTCTTGTCCAAGTCGAGCCAGATCAGGCCGTCCACGTCGCCACTCGGTACCAGCACGTACTCGAATCCTTCGGGCTCGGTGACTCCTGTGTCACCTTCGGGAATGACTTGCACGTCGTAAATGCCAGGTGTTCGCGGCGGCATCACCAAGGTGACCGACGTCGGGGTATGCGCAGACACCGTCACCGACACACCGCCGACCTTGACGACTGGCTTCGTGTCACCGAATCCAGTACCCGTGATCACGACGGTCTCGTCGTTGATGGAGCCGATCTCATAGGCGACATCGGGAGTGATGTCCGTGATGGTGGGAGCGAAATACGTATAGGCACCGAGGAAGGCAACTGCGCCTTCATTGGTGAACAGTTCGACATCCTTCGGGTCGTCGACTTCGCCCGGTGGAGTCTTGGCGGACACGCTCTTGCCATCCTCGGCGACCGTGACCGCTGTGGCCATGTTTCCATCGACCATGATCGTGGGCTTCACTCCGTCGGATCCGGTCAGATTCGTGCCGGTGATCGTCAACGACGTACGACCCTGACGCGGACCGAGATTTGGCGCCAATGCCTGCACCAAGGGAGTCGGGCGCGGCGGCAGATACGTGTACGCCATCTCCAACATGATCTCATCGTCTCCGGCTTCGGTCGTGACTTCGACATCGACAGTTTCAGCGGTGTACTCCTCGGTCAATGTGAACGCCGGAGTCAATCCCTTGATCGTTCGATAGTCGATGACGACGACGTCGGTCGCCGGGATTCCGTCGAATGTGACGACGACGGTGTCGCCGGGCTTGCCGAGTCCGAAACCGGAGATCGTGAACGGTGTCGAACCGAGATAGGTGCCTTGGACGGGAACCAGAGCCCCCACTTCCGATCCAGTGATCGTGTATTCGGCTGCCGCGTATTCGAACTCGTAATTGTCGGAGTCACCAGGGCTGAGAGCCACTGGAGTTGCCGGAATGACGTCATACGTTCCAGGAGCCGTCGGCGGTGTCGACGACGGACCGTATCCGTTACCAGAGAACGAGAAACCTGTGGACGAAAGCCTGTCTGGAGTCAACAAACCTGTTGCCGATGCGGTGAAGGTCGGCGCATCCTGACCGAACTGAACAGTCGCACCGTTCGCGGTGATCGTGGCCGGAGCAGGATCGATCGTCAGAGTCCCCGGCGCGTACGAGATCTCGTAGTTGCTGAGGCTGCTTCCAGCACCGACCGTGAGGACGGCGTTCTTCGGCGTGATCGTGTAGGACCCGGCATTGGTCGGC
>JBDLRO010000273.1:0-3202 GCA_039800025.1 Actinomycetota bacterium
AGAGTTCTCACGGAATGGGACAGTGTTCTCTTCGGCAAGATCGTCCGCATGCGAACGATCTGCCGCGACGGCTGGATCGCCACAGCCTGTTTGCCCGGAACGGTTCACGATGGCTCCGAAGGCGAGCTCTACGATCTCGCCAGCGATCCGCTTCAAGAGGTCAACCTCTGGGACGATCCGTCACGTGCTTCTCTGCGTTCGGAACTTCTGGCCGACATGTGGGACAACCTGCCGGTCGCAGGTGCTCAGCGCGCCGTCGACGCTCCGGTCTGACCGGATCAGCGGCTCGACGCGAGCGCGTCGGTGAGACGTGCGGCGAACTCCTCGGTGTGCTGCGCCAACTTCGACCGATGGAGAGCGAGACCGCCGATCACGTCGGCTCCGAGAGTTCCCGCAGACGACGCCATGACGTCGAGAGTGCGTCCCGGATTGAGAGCGAAAGTGCAGAAGTTCGCGACCTTCTTGCCGGCCAGTGACGGCAGGCTCCGGATCGCTGCGTCGCCCCATGGGGCCTGAGCGAATACGAAGGCCCCATGCACCCAGGTCCCGATCAGCACGACGTCGCTCGCCTGCAACACACTGTGATCCGGACTGCGCAGGGGGTTCAAGCCGAGGATGTCCCATTTCTCCTGCTCGAGATTGGCGGCAATCCGCTCGGCAGCTTTCCACGTGTTTCCGGTCAAACTTTCGACCAATAAGGACGCTTTCATGTCCCAAGTCTGGCACTCGGACAGGTATCGAACGGTATTTCGAATGCCAACCGCCGCACGAACAGATCTCGACGCAGATCTCGTCGTCGTCAGATCTTCTTGAGGGGGGCCATCAGATCTTCTTGAGCGGAGCCATCAGATCTTCTTGAGCGGAGCCCAGGCGAGGATCAGATGCTTTCGACCCCGCTCACGGAAGTTCACGACTGCCTCGACGTCCTCTCCGGACCCCGTGATGTCGATGATCACACCTTCTCCAAAAACTGCGTGTTCGACACTGTCGCCGATTCTCAAGCCGAGCTCATGAGCCTGCGACGGCGTGGGTCTGGTCGCAGACCGGCCCGCCGACATCGCTGCATCGACTTGTCGTTCGCGATATTCGTCATCTGGATCGAACGATCCGAATGTGCGCCGACCCTCGTCGGCTCTGCGCCGCTGCGACGTCGTTCGGGTGCGGACATCGCCCTCGTGTTCGACGAGTTCCTCGGGTATCTCATCGAGGAATCTCGACGGCGGGTTGTACTGAGTCGCACCGAATTGGCTCCGCGACCACGCATGGGAAACGTACAACTTCTCCTGTGCTCGAGTGATCCCCACATACGCGAGGCGGCGCTCCTCTTCGAGTTCCGAGGCATCGGTGAATGCTCTCGCATGGGGGAAGAGTCCTTCCTCGACTCCGATGATGAAGACGACCGGGAATTCGAGACCCTTTGCAGCATGCAGTGTCATCAGCACGACTTTGTCGTCCTCGCCGAGCTCGTCCGTGTCCGTGTACAACGACACTTGTTCCAAGAATTCGTCGATACGCGCGAATTCGCGAGCCGAAGCCAAGAGGGCGTCGATGTTCTCGCGACGGCCGTCGGCCTCGATCGAATGTTCGGCCTCGAGATCCGCGAGGTAGCCGGACTTCTCCAGAATTGCATTCAGCAATGCCTCAGGCGTCTGCGCCTCCTGGGTGGCGACCTCGTCCACCGAACCGATCAAGGATTCGATACCTCGACGCGCCGGACCGGAGACACCGGCATGCGTTGCCTTTCGCAATGCCTCGAAGAAGCTGATCCCATTCTCCTTGGCGAAGAGGTCGAGTTTGGCGACACTCGTGTCTCCCACTCCCCTCTTGGGCGTATTCAGGATTCGCTTGATACTGACTTCATCGGCCGGATTGATGACTGCTCGCAGGTAGGCCACGGCATCCTTGATCTCGCGGCGATCGTAGAAGCGCGTACCGCCGACCACCTTGTACGGAACACCGAAGCGGATGAGGACCTCTTCGAGAATTCGGCTCTGGGGATTGGTTCGATAGAACACCGCCATCTCGGACCACGAACGACCCGCTCGACGCAGGGATTCGAGGGTTCTCGAGACGAACGTGGCCTCATCACCTTCATCTTGCGCGTGATAGCGCACGATCTTGTCTCCTGGACCCGAGTCCGTCCACAACTCCTTCGGCTTGCGCGCGAAGTTGCGCGAGATCACCGCGTTGGCAGCGTCCAGAATCGTCTGCGTGCTGCGGTAGTTCTGTTCGAGGACGACAACGGTGACTTCGTCGAACGCATCTTCGAACTGATGAATGTTGCGCAGGTCGGCACCGCGGAATGCGTAGATCGACTGGTCGGTGTCGCCGACCACGCACACATTCTTGTGACGCGCTCCGAGCATCAGCACGATCTCGTTCTGAGCGACGTTCGTGTCCTGGTACTCGTCGACCAGGATGTACTGGAACCGGTCCTGATACGACCCGAGAATTCCTGGGTTCAGCCGGAAGAGTCGCACCACGTTCACGAGAAGATCGTCGAAGTCCATGGCACCCGCTCGCCGAAGGCGGTCCTGGTATTCACGGTAGATCTCTGCGTGCTTGCGTTCGAAGATGTGCGAAGCCTGCTCCGCTGCCATGTCAGGTGTGACCAGTTCGTTCTTCCAATTCGAGATCGCGGCGTGCACTGCACGGGGCGTGAAACGCTTGTTGTCGAAACCGAGATCTCTGATCACATAACCCGTGAGTCGCTGGGCATCTGCTTGGTCGTAGATACTGAAGGTTTTCGGATAGCCGATTGCCTCTGCATGGGACCTCAGAATGCGAACACACGCGCTGTGAAAGGTGGACACCCACATCGATCGGGCCACTGGACCGATGAGCGCCTCGACACGGTGCTTCATCTCACCGGCAGCCTTGTTGGTGAAGGTGATCGCCAGAATGTTCATCGGATGAACTCCGTGGCGGAGAATCAGGTGGGCGATCCTGTGGGTCAGAACCCTCGTCTTGCCACTGCCCGCTCCGGCGACGACGAGCAAAGGGCCCTCCACGTGTTCGACGGCCTCCCTCTGAATGGGGTTCAACCCGTCCAGAGAGAAGCCGTCGTTCACAGGGGCCGATCGTGCTCGGGCCGCGAATGGTGCCGGGTCGAGAACTTCGTTGTCATCACGCTCGTCTCGACTCATACCGGACTCATCCTAGGATTCGGGTGTGTCACTCCCCGGCGTCTGAGGCTTGCGAT
>JBDLRO010000274.1:0-4424 GCA_039800025.1 Actinomycetota bacterium
AGATCAGCAGCAATGGAACCGGCACTCCGATCAACCAGCCGGAGATGAGAACCGGCCGACGCCCGTATCTGTCCGACAACGTTCCTGCGAAGAAGTTCGTCATTGCCTTGACGATTCCGAATGCAGCGATGAACGTCAGCGAGGCGGTGAACGCTGAAAGTCCGAATTCCTCCCTCGCGATGAGCGGGAGCACCGTGCGCTCCTGACCGATCATCCCTCCCACGAGGGCGTTGACCGCAACGAGGAGGGCGAATTGGCCCAGATTCGCGCGTAAGCCGAGTCGAATCGGCTTCTTCTCAGCGTGGGTCATACCCTGTCCGATGGTAGTGATTCGCACGTCGAGAACAGGCGTTGTCTACAGTCGTCTGGGCACTCGGCCGTCATCCGGCGGTTGCCGAATCGAACGACTGAGATGGGTGGATACTGACGTGTCGAACTTGAATGAGACCCGAATGCGCACGTGGAGATTGGCGCCGATGATCGGAGCCGCGTTGGTTCTGGCTGCATGTGGCGGCGGATCGTCGTCCGAGGGTGACTCTGATGTCGAGACGACCATCTCGTCGATGGAGAGCTCATCGACGGAGACCGCAGGGTCGGGAGATCAGTCGGACGCGACGACGTTCGCCGATCAGTGGGAACGGATCGAAGCTCCCGCGGATTGCATGTGTGCCGATGGCGCCCCATGGGCTTACTTCGTGCGAGAAGCAAATCCCACCAAAGTCGTGTTCTTCCTCGACGGGGGAGGAGCATGTTTCAGCGCAGAGACATGTGCACCTGGCGGTGGTCAATTCAAAGAGGCGATTGGCTACGAGAACGGGTTCAGTGAAGCCAATGGCGTCTTCGACCTCGACAATCCCGAGAACCCACTCGCCGATTACTCGATGGTCTTCGTGCCCTACTGCACGGGAGATGTGCACGCGGGCAACACCACTAAGGATTATGGACAAGGCGTCGTGGTCGAACACAAGGGATTCGTCAACGGCTCCACCGCCCTGAATGCTCTGGTCGACATGTTCCCCGACGTCGAAGAACTCGTCGTCGCAGGCGTCAGTGCGGGGTCATTCCCGTCTGCGATCTATGCAGGGCTTGCTGCAGAACTTCTCCCAGACGCCGGCATCAAGGTGATCGCCGATGGCTCGGGCGCGATTCCCGATGCCATGGGTCTCGTGTCGTCGAACTGGGACATCCTCGGAGCGGTGCCGGACTGGCCGGAATTCGACGGAGCGACCTACGACATGGTCACTCCCTCGTGGACATTCGAGATTGCCGCAGCACGCAATCCGTCGATTGCCTTTGCCCGACACGATTACGCGTTCGACAGCGTGCTCGCTGGATACGCAGCGCTGGCTGGAGTTCCCGCAGACGATCTGGTCACGGTGATGAAGACGAACGAGCAGCGAGTCGAAGCAACCGGCGCAACTGTGGCGACGTGGATCGCTCCCGGTTCGGATCACACGATTCTGCAGAAACCGAATCTGTACACCCAAACCCTCGACGACACACGGTTCATCGACTGGTTGAAGGCGTTTCTTGCAGGTGAATCTCCTCAAGACGTGATCTGCACCGAGTGCGCAGGCTGACCGGCGCGCTGCTTGCACACTCGGTGGTCGGATACCCGAATTGAAGTAGTCTGACGACCAATCGAGGTGTGCCGGGAAGTCTGGTCGGCAATGGAACCATGACATGACCGCGATCCTGATCACCCACATCCTCGTTGGAGCATTTCTCGTTCTGCTCGGTGATCGTGTCGGCCGTCGGGGATTCCTGATCGCTGCTCTCGCACCGCTCGTCACTCTCGTTTGGATTGCGACGAATTCTTCGTCGATCATCGATGGGGCTGTTCACTCGCGGTCCTTCGATTGGATTCCGCGACTGGACCTGACGATCGACGTTCGGGTCGATGCATTGAGCCTGGTGATGCTCCTTCTCGTTGCTGGCATCGGAATCCTCGTCTGCATCTACTCGTACCGATACTTCTCGGCGTCCAAACCGGCCCTTGGCCGACTGTCCGGGCTGCTCACGCTCTTCGCAGGATCGATGACAGGTTTGGTCGTCTCGGATCACCTTCTCACCTTGTTCGTGTTCTGGGAACTGACGTCGGTGACGTCGTACCTGCTCATCGGCAACGACGATCGCAATCCGCGAGCCCGAGATGCTGCGACGTCGGCGATCCTCATCACTGGGTCTGGGGGACTTGTCCTTCTCGCCGGACTCGTGCTCCTCGGACAACAACTCGGCACGTATCGAATCAGCGAGATCATGACCAGTGCCCCAGTGGGATCCGTGAGTTGGGTGGCAGTGGTGTTGGTCCTGATCGGGGCATTCACGAAATCCGCGCAATTTCCGTTTTCGGCTTGGCTCCCCGGCGCAATGGTGGCGCCGACACCGATCAGTACGTATCTCCATGCGGCCACGATGGTGAAAGCCGGCGTCTATCTGGTGGCACGGCTCGCACCTGCTCTCGGGGACGTATCGGTGTGGAGACCCGTCGTGTTCGTCATCGGCTCGATCACGATGGTCTTCGGAGGATGGCGAGCTCTGCGTCAAGTGGATTTGAAGCTCCTCTTGGCTCACGGAACGGTGAGCCAGTTGGGTCTGATGATGATCGTCGTCGGGGCTGGTCACTATTCGATGGCTCAGGCGGGAATCCTCTTGCTGCTCGCACACGGAGCCTTCAAGGCTGCTCTGTTCATGGTCGTCGGGATCATCGACCATCAGACGGGCACCCGCGATGTCCGACGTCTGACGAGACTCGGATCGGGATGGCGTGCCATCGAAGTGACGAGCGTCTTGGCTGCAGCATCGATGGCGGGAGTGCCCCCACTTCTCGGATTCGTCGCCAAGGAGAAGATCCTGGCCGGGACAATCGACGGCTCCTTCGCTGGAGCGCGAATGCTGACCGTCGTCATCGTCCTCGGCTCGATCCTGACATTCGCATACTCGGCGCGCTTCGTTCTCGGTGTGTTCGGCCGCTTGACGTCGCCTGAGTCGGGGGATGTGATTGCATCGGCTCGACCTCCGCTCGTGTCGCTGTCGGTGCCGCCCATCCTTCTCGGAGTACTCGCCCTCGTCACTGGTGTCGTGCCACAGGTGATCGGCTCATTGGTGAGAGCCGCGACACAGACGCTCCACCCTTCGTCAACACCGAAGGAGGTCGAGTTGTGGGCTGGATTCAACACCGCTCTCCTCCTCTCAGCGGGTGTGATTGCAGCCGGAAGTGTCTTGGTCATCGGCCGCATGCGGGTAGCGCGTCTGCAACAACGCGTCCACCACCTGGTCGAGCCCTTGCCGTCGGGTGATTCGGTTTTCTGGTGGATCGTTGCCGCCGTGCTGCGCTTCGCGAAGAGAACCACACGCATCATTCAGAGCGGATCACTTCCTGTTTACGTCATGGTCATCTTGGGAGTCGGCATCGTGGGAATCGCCACTCCTGCTATCGGTTCCTTCGACAGCTTTCCCGGTTGGGTCGGCTCGTCCACTCAACTTGCTCCGTTGGCCTTCATCGTCATTGCTGCAATCGGTGCGACGAGGGTGAAGCGACGAATTTCCGCAGCGTTACTTCTCGGTGCAGTTGGCTACGGAATGGCGGGTCTGTACGTCGTCAGCGGTGCCCCTGACCTCGCACTCACCCAGTTCGCCATCGAAACACTGGCAACGGTTCTTTTCGTTCTCGTGCTGCGCGTTCTTCCCCGGGACTTCGACTCGGATCGACCGACGACATCACGGCGATCGCTGATCTCATCCATCCGACTGCTCACATCGGTTGCAGTGGGTGTCGGCATCTTCGTCTTCGCTCTCGTAGCCGCGCAGGCGCGCGAGTCGGTCCCCGCGCCATCGGTGTCCGAGGAGATGCTCGAGCGCTCGGTTCCGGATGCATACGGATCGAATGTGGTGAACGTGATCCTCGTCGACTTCCGAGGAATGGACACTCTCGGTGAGATCACAGTTCTCGTCGTCGCGGCTCTCGGCGTCGTGGCTTTGGCCCGCTCGGGAGGTCGGCGACGTCTCACTGATGAATCTCGGCTCGACACAGTTCTGCGATCCCAAGTGGTCGACACGATCACGCGGCTGCTCTTTGCGAGCATTGCGATCCTTGCGACGTACTTCCTGTTCACGGGCCACAACCAACCAGGGGGAGGATTCGTCGGTGGACTCACGGTCGCAGCGGCGATCAGTCTGCGCTACGTGGCCGGTGGCGTCGAAGCGGTTCGCCATTCGGTGCGAGTTCCCGCCAACGTGGTCCTCGGTGGCGGGTTGAGCATCTCGCTGGCGACGGCGTTCGTACCGCTCGTGTTCGGCGGTTCCGTTCTCGAACATGCGCTCTTCTCCTGGGATGTCCCGATTCTCGGCACGATCAAGACGACGTCGGCTTTGTTCTTCGACACGGGAGTGTTTCTGGTCGTCGTCGGACTCGTCTTGATGGC
>JBDLRO010000275.1:0-9124 GCA_039800025.1 Actinomycetota bacterium
TCGTCGCCCGACGAGGTGGCACGCGCACCGCTGCCATGGCTCTCATGCCGATTGCGCTCCTCGTGCCAGCCGGCACTCAGAGCGAGATGAACACCAACGATCAGCGCTCCGGTCAGCAGGAGTGCATCGAGCGTCCCTGGGACGACATCGACATCCAGATCGATCAGCGAGTCGGCTGACCCTCGACGTGTGACCGGGGTCTGCGTCTGCAGATCTCGGTCACACGTCCCAAGATTGGTGATTCGAATCACGCAATTGCGACGTTCATCGGCATACTGACCACGTCAACCGTTTGGTCGTTGGCTGGAAGTTAAGTTAGCCTAACAAACTATCGTGATCCCCCTTCGGACCTCCTCCCCTCGCTTGCGTGCCACTGCGAATCGCCGCTCGTCGTCGTCGCCATTCACGTCATGCGTCATGGCGATGATGTTGCTGAGCGGCCTCGCTCTGTCGACCTTGGCTCCCACTCATGTGGGCGCATCGACGCAGCAAGAGGTCACGCAAACCGACGGCACGCGCACCCTCGTCGTGTCGGCGACGAACGATCTCGATCCTGATGCGCAGACGTTGCGCGTACGCGGCACGGGTTACAACACCACAAAGGGCATCTACGTCGGACTGTGCGCGGTGCAAGCTCCCGATCAGCAGCCCTCGCCGTGCGGCGGAGGCATCGACAAGTCCGGATCGAGTGGTTCATCTGCATGGATTTCGTCGAATCCGCCGGCTTACGGCGTCGGCCTCGCCGTTCCATATGGAGACGGGGGCTCGTTCGACGTCGAAATCACGGTCTCCGCTGCGGTGAACGACGCTGTCGACTGTCGCCGTGTGGAATGCGCGATCGTCACCAAGAACGATCACACCATCATCTCGGACCGCTCACAGGACGTCATCATTCCCGTCACGTTCTCCGGCGAAGCGCCACCTCTTCCGTCCAGCACGACTGCGACCCCGTCCGAGGACACGGTTGCAGAGATCACCGTGTCCCCCGGGGTCGAAGACCTCACGGGTGTCGCCACTTCGAATGACCGTGGCGCCGGTTGGGCTCCCATCGTGATCGGCCTCGGTGTTCTCGCTGTCTTGTCCTCGATCATCTTCGTATCGATCCGCAGGACGAGTGCGAGGCGAGGTCGGTGACCGTTCGCCGGCTGGCTCTTGCAGCGATCAGCGCTGTCGGCCTGCTGCCTCTTGCCGCTTGCGGCTCCCAGTCCGATGCGACATCGATCGATGACGGAGAACGCATCGTCAGTCTCACCGATGGCCTGACCGAGTCTCTCTTTGCTCTCGGGCTCGGCGATCAGGTCGTCGGGCGTGACATCTCGAGCACGCTTCAAGAAGCGTCGGATCTCCCCATCGTCACGAATGATCACGAGGTGAATCCGGAGGCGGTTCTCGCAGTGCGCCCGACCATCATCCTCGCCGATGAGGACACCGGCCCGGAGACGGCGCTCGATCAACTGCGCGAGATCGGCATTCGCATCGAGATCGTCCCGAAAGCAGTGACGATGGACGGCATCGTCACACGTCTGCGAGCCGTGGCGGAGATCTTCGACGTGGAAGATCGGGCCGAACGTCTTGCGAATCGCATCGAAGCAGACCTCGTAAGCATCTCCGACCTGCCAGATCGAGGCGTGAGGGTCGCTTTCCTGTATCTCCGCGGTCCCGCCGGCGTCTATCTGATCGGTGGTCCCGGGTCCGGCCCGGACTCTGTCATCGAGGCCGCCGGTGGAACCGATGCCGGTACGGCCATCGGCCTCAGCGCGGCCTTCACTCCTCTCACTCCCGAAGCCATCGTCGAAGCGGCACCTGATGTCATCCTCGTGACGACCACCGGGTACGACTCGGTCTCCGGTCTCGAAGGAGTGCTTGCTCTTGCGGGCATGCGTCAGACGCCGGCCGGCCGCAACGGCCGAATCATCACCGCCGAAGACGGCCTTCTGTTCAGCTTCGGTCCGCGCACACCCGAACTCGTCCGCAATCTCCACGATGAAATCGCACGACTGATGTCGGAAACAGGATCATGAGGGTCCGACGAGCCCGATCAGGAGCGTTCGATCCGCGCATCGTCGGCATCGTTCTCGTCGTCGTACTGGTTGCCACCGTTTTCGTGTCAGCGCTCGTGGGCGCCTACAACGTCTCACCGGGAGATGTCCTCGGCAGCATCGCACGCCGCCTCGGCCTGACATCGGGAACCCCTTCCGATCGGACTGCCGATGAACTGGTCTGGGTCATCCGTCTGCCTCGCATCGTGCTCGCAGTAGTCGTCGGGGCGTGTCTCGCAACTGCGGGTGCAGTGATGCAAGGAGCGTTCGCCAACCCGCTGTCCGAGCCGGGCATCATCGGGGTGTCGTCGGGCGCGATGTCGGCAGCGGCGCTTCAAATCGTGACCGGGTTTTCTCCACTCGGCATCTGGACGCTTCCCGTCGCGGCGTTCCTCGGCGGCCTTGCCGCGGTCGCCGTGGTGTACGCAATTGCTCGCCACGATGGTCGAACGGAGATCCTCACATTGGTCCTCATGGGAATTGCGATCAATGCCCTTGCAGGCGCTGCGATCGGACTACTCGCCTTCATGTCCGACGATGCCTCACTGCGCTCGCTCACGTCCTGGACGCTCGGATCGCTCGCCCAATCGACTTGGGAGAAGGTTCTGATCGTCGGACCGATCGCCGTTGTCGGCCTCATCGCTGCCCTGATGATGGCTCGAACGCTCGACTTGCTCTCGCTCGGCGACCGAGCAGCACGCCATGTCGGCATCGATGTCGAGCGATCACGGATCAAGGTGCTCCTCGTCGTCGCGTTGATGGCAGCGTCAGCTGTGTCCGTGTCCGGCATCGTGCTGTTCGTCGGTCTTCTCGTCCCCCATGTGGTTCGGCTCTTCGTCGGACCCCAGCATCGCCACGTTCTGCCCCTGTCGGTCCTCTTCGGTGCTGTGATCGTGTCGCTCGCCGATCTGATGGCCAGAACGGTTCTCGAACCTGCCGAACTACCGCTCGGAGTCCTCACGTCGATTCTCGGAGCACCCGTCTTCATTTGGCAGCTGCGCCGACTCAGGTCGCGACACGGAGGATGGGTATGAGCATCCTCGTCACGCGTGACGCAGCACTCGTAGTCGACGACAACTTCTTGTGCAAGGGCGTTTCTGCATCGTTCACCTCGGGTGAACTGGTTGCCATCGTCGGCCCGAACGGGGCCGGCAAGTCGAGCTTGTTGGCGCTTCTTGCCGGTGACGTCACTCCCTCACAGGGTTCGGTGCACTTGAACGACCGACCCCTGGCAGATTTCTCGACCGTCGACTTGGCGCGTTCGCGAGCCATGTTGACTCAGAGCAACACCGTTGCGTTCTCGTTCACTGTCGAAGAGGTCGTTGCGATGGGCCGCTACCCGTGGCAAGGAACAGCAGAGTCCGCCAGGGATGAAGCCGTCATCAAATCAGTCATGACGGCGTGCGAGGTCGCGCATCTCGACACGCGACGCATCACGAAGCTGTCCGGTGGCGAACTGGCACGTGTCGCACTTGCCCGCGTGCTCGCACAGAGCACGCCAGTGATCCTGCTCGACGAACCGACGGCAGCTCTCGACGTCAAGCATCAGGAACTCGTGATGGAGATTCTGCGCGAACGAGTGGCAGACGGCGCGTTGGCGATCGTGGTCATGCACGACCTCGAAGCCGCAGCAGCGATTGCGAGCAGAATCATCTTGATGTGCGATGGCGAAGTCGTCGGCGATGGCCCGCCGGTGGACGTGCTCTCGGCATCAGTTCTGTCGGACGTCTACGACCACCCGATCGACGTCAAGGTCGACGAGGCGACCGGCCACCTCGACATTCGACCCTCACGTGCACCGCGGCAGGTCCGACATCGCAGCTCGACAGCTCGCGAATCTCCATTCTGAATGAGCCCCCCTCAATCAGCCAACGAAAGGAACACAACCATGAAGAAGGTGACAAAGTCAATCGCACTGGTCGCAGCCTGCGCAGCGATCATTGGAGCATGTGGTGGATCGTCCGATTCGAGCGATACCTCCGCTGCGGCAGCCACCGACGCTCCGATGACCACCGATGAGTCGACAACCGTTGCGCCGTCCGGTCCTCAGGTCACGATCGTCGAAGGCGCCGAATTTCCCGCAGGAGCAGAAACCATGATCACGGTTCAGGGAACCGGATTCGTGGATCTGGCAACAGGCAGTCGTCCGCCGCTCGAAGGTCTTGCGACGGGCATCTACGTCGTCTTTGGAACGTTCGATGACGTGTGGCGACCCTCCGAAGGCGCTCCGGCTTCGGCTCGCCGCACGGTCGCCGAAGATCAGATGTGGGCCATGCCCGCCGCTTCGCGTGCAATCCTCGATCCCGAGAACCTCTTGCCGAACATCTTCGAACTCGACGATGCAGGCAATTTCACCGTGACGATCCCGGTGACCAAGATCGAGGGAACCGGAACCTATGCAATCGCCGTGTATCCGGCAAGCGGTGCGATCAAGGCGGAACACGAGTTCCTCATCCCGATCACGTTCATCGACTAGACGATTCCGTCATGCGAACGAGTTCATGTCTGATGTCGACCCGCGTGAGAGGCACCTCTCCCCACGGCACGACGACACGACATGAGCCCGTCGCTGTGCGGATGTCGAATTCGACACCCTCGGCTGAGAGATCGGTGATCACGGCCTCCGTGGCATCGGGTTCTCCGGCGAGGGCACGAACGATCGACAGTGAATCATGGCGGTGCTCGGCATTCATGTGGCCGATCACCGCCATGATCACGTCTTCATCGAAATCGAATGGGCGTTCGCTCATGCTGGTGGACGCTACCGGCGGCCCTCATTTTCGATGGAAAAACCGTGAGACACCCTCATTCATTTCGACAACAGGAAGTCCGACATGAGCATCTCGTCGACCGATGCGACAGAACCGGGTGAACGTTTCTCGGCACGTCTGCGCAGAGAGACCGCGCCTGATCACAACAATGCCGAGTCCGATGACGTGATGATTCGTCTTCTGCAAGGCGAACTACCCCTTTCGCTCTACCTCGAATTGGTGGTGCAACTTCAGGAGGTGTACCGCACACTCGAAGACTGTGCTCGACGAATGTCGACTGATCCCCGGATCGGCGCATTCATGGATCAGGCTCTGAACCGGGTCGACTCTCTGGCAGTCGATCGCCAGGAGCTCGAACGCCGCCTTGCCAAAACCGGTGGCGATGTCCTTCCTGCGACACGCGAATTCTGCTCTCGAATCGAGACCATGACGCGCGATCGACCTCTGCTGCTTCTCGCCCACCATTACACCCGCTATCTGGGCGACCTCTCCGGCGGAATCATGATCGGTCGATCCGTGGACAAGAACTTCGGTTTCGAAGGGGGACCTGGAGTCACCTGGTTCCAGTTTCCGTTGATCGACGACATCGACGCGTACAAGATCGCCTACCGTGCTCGCCTCGACTCACTCGAGATGACGCCAGATGAAGCAGATCAACTCGTGGCCGAAGCGCACGTGTCCTATGCACTCAACGGTGCGATGTTGCGCGCGGTGTCCGCGCTCGCCTGCTGAACGAGCCCACTGTCTCGTCACGAGAAGAACTTTCTCAACGCAGCGGCCATCTGTCGGCGAGGAGGAACACTCGACGGAAGAGCGTCCACCATGGGAATCGACGTGTGGATGTGGCCTCTGGCCTGCAGATGTTCGACAGGTACCCCGGCCTTGCGAAGTGCATCGGCGTAGGCATTGCCTTCATCGCGCAGTGGGTCGAATTGGCACGTGACGATCATCGTCGGAGGCAAGTCGGAGTGATCCTCGGCCAGCAACGGTGAAGCCTTCGGATGCGTGCGATCGTGCGGATCCGCGTAGTGATTCCAGAACCACTCCATCAGCGACTTCGTCAGCACGTATCCATCGGCGTTGTCGGTGTGGGACTGATGCTGACGTGAACCGTCCGTCACCGGCGTCAGGAGGAGCTGCCCACTCAGGTTCGGACCGCCATTGTCCCGTGCCAGCATCGCCGCAACCGCTGCAACGTTTGCGCCAGCACTCCACCCGGCGACTGCGATCTTGTCGGCACGGCCGCCGAGTGATTCTGCGTTTGCCGCAACCCACTGCAGGGCGGCGAAACCGTCTTCGGCCGCTGCCGGGAACCGATGCTCGGGTGCATGGCGATAGTCGACGGACACGATCACGGTGTCGGCCTGGTTGCACAACTCACGACACAGCGGATCGTCGGAGACATGGCTGCCAATGACCCACCCACCGCCATGGAAGTAGACGACGATCGGGTGCGGCCCGGCGGTTGAGGGCCGATAGAGGCGGTACCCGAGTTCCGAACCGTCGGCACCGGGAAGTGTGCCGTCGACCATCTCGCCGACGTTCGGTCCGGGTGGTCGCATCGTGGACGACGCATCCGAGAACGCCCGTGCGTCCGCTGGCGACAGTGACTCCATCGCCGGCAGTCCGAGTGTTGCCATCATCTCGAGCACCATGGCGACGTCGGGCTGTACCTGTCTGATGATGCCGTCATTGACCTGGGTCTTGCCATCTCCGGAGAGCGCAAAGCCGAGGTGCCCGCTGGCAATCACCTCGTCACAGGCTTGGCGATACCGGCCCACGCCACCGATGTACGGAAGGAGGACCCGCGGCTTTCCCGGAACGTTTGCTCCCATGTACCAGGAATTGGTGTCCTGGAAGATCGTGATGTCGGCACAGTCGCCGCAGTGGACTCGCCATCCTTCTTCCGCCGTCGGCGTGGGTTCGATCGTGTCGAAGCCGTTGTCGCGCATCGACACCAATGTGTCTCGGATCCAGTCGACGTGCTGTTCGATCGAGATCATCATGTTCGACAGAACCGATGGGCTTCCGGGTCCGGTGATCATGAACAGATTCGGGAAGCCGACGGTCGTCAAGCCCAGATACGTGAGCGGACCGTGCTCCCACTTCTTCTTGAGCGTGAGACCATCCTTGCCGGAGATGTCCACCGAGACGATGGCCCCAGTCATGGCATCGAAGCCGGTTGCGTAGACGATCACGTCGAAGTCGAGCGACTCCGAACCGAAGTCGATGCCATGCTCGGTGATGGTGTGAATCGGATTGGCGCGCAGATCGACGAGGCGCACATTGTCGCGGTTGAACGTCTGGAAGTAGTTCGTGTCCATGCACGGACGCTTGGTGCCGTAAGCGTGTTCGTACGGGCTGAGGAGCTCTGCGACCTCGGGGTCCTTCACCACTTCGCGGATCTTCATCCGCATGAACTCACAGATCACTTCGTTGGCTTCGCGACTGGTACCTGCATCGAGAAAGACAGTGCCCGGCGCCTGGAGTTCACCCATGTTCCAGGCCTCTTCGAGCATGGCGAACGCCTGCTCTCGAGAAACAGCAAGAGCGGACACCGTCGGCTGGGGCATGGGAACGCCTGCACCTGACAGACGAGACTCGGCTTCGTACTCGGCTCGGTTCGCCTTCAGTCGGTCGACGCGGTACTGGGGTGGCGGGCCGTTGAGGGCCGGAATCGAGAAGTTCGGAGTGCGTTGGAAGACGACGACTCGATCGGCTTGTTCAGCGATCAGCGGGATCGACTGGATACCCGACGAACCGGTGCCGATGACTGCGACACGCTTGCCCGTGAAGTCGACTTCATGGTGCGGCCAGCGTCCGGTCACGAACACATCGCCGCGGAAGTTCTCCGTTCCGGGCAGATCCGGCTCCTTGGGCACCGAGAGGCACCCCGTCGCCATCACATAGAAGCGGCTCGTGATCGTCTCGCCCGTCGATGTGGTGATCGACCACTTCTTTGCACTTTCGTCCCACGCAGCTCCGTTCACTCGCGTGTCGAAGTCGATACCGGAGTAGAGGTCGTGCTTCTTCGCCACGAACTGCGCATATCGCAGGATCTCAGGCTGGGTCGCATGCTTCTCGGACCATTGCCACTGCTCGTGCAATTCCGGGTCCCAGGTGAATTGGTAGTCGGTCGTCGAGATGTCGCAACGTGCGCCCGGGTAGCGATTCCAGTACCAGGTGCCGCCGACATCGCTCCCCGACTCGAGAACTCGTGACGTGAATCCGTTCTTGCGCAGTTCATGCAGGAGATACATGCCGGAGAATCCGGCCCCCACGACCACGACATCGACATCGCTTTTCGACATCTCTCATCCCCCCGGACCGCCTCTGCGAGGCTCTGGGGACACTCTCCCAGATCGGGTGCTTCTCGTGCCAGTTCCGCGCCGCCCCTCCGCCCGCGTGGCTGCGGTTACGGCACCACAGCAAGGAAGAGAAACGCTGCGAAAACCGCCAAGTGCTGCGCACCCTGCAGGATCGTCGCTTTTCCCGATCCGAAGGTCAACGTGCTGACGACTGCAGTCAAAGCGAGCAGGACGATCTCCTTTGCTCCGAGACCGAGCGTGACTGGACCATCGAGCCAAATCGTTGCGACTGCCACTGCAGGAATGGTGAGGCCGATGCTCGCAAGTCCGGAACCGAGAGAGAGGTTGAGACTCGTCTGCATCTCGCCTCTCGACGCTGCGCGTAGAGCAGTGATTCCCTCTGGAAGAAGAACGAGGAGTGCGATGACCACACCGACGAAGGACGGCGGTGCTCCGGCCCAGACGACGGAGTCTTCGATGCTCGGCGCCAAGGTCTTGGCGAGACCGATGACGCCTGCGAGGGTGATCAAAAGGAAGACCGAACGAATCAGGAGACCCTCCGCACGACCAGAGCGCGGTGTGTGGGAGTCGACGTGCGCGAATTCGTTTCCGGCCTCTCTTTCCAGAGCTTCCGGCGACAGGAACATCCATCTGTGTCGAACCGTCTGGACGAACACGAAGACGAGGTATACCGCCAAGGCCGAGACCGCAGAAAAGATCAATTGGGATCCGCTGAACGTGGCGCCTTCACTGCTGGACGTGAAATTGGGCATCACGAGGCTCAGCGTTGTGATCGTCATCACGGTGCCCAAAAGAGCGTTCGCTCCCTGCTCGCTGAATTCCACGATGTGGTCCTTGCGCGCATCGACGAAGATTGCGAGGCCGACAAACCCGTTGCACACGATCATCACTGCGGCGAACACGGTGTCACGCGCCAGAGTCGATGCTTTGTCCCCCTCGGTCGCCATGAGAGTCACGATCAGCGACACTTCGATGACGGTGACAG
>JBDLRO010000276.1:0-8968 GCA_039800025.1 Actinomycetota bacterium
GGGACGTCCCGTTGCCGGAGTGTCTGCCACTCGGCAATCCGCCGTTCGACCCCCAACTCGCAGAACATGCAATCGCATCTCTCGTCACGACGGCTCAGATCACGGCACATGTGACCCTCAAACACGGAAAGAACGTTCATCACATCATCGAAGCCTCCTTCAAGGGTCTGGGGCGCTGCCTGCGTGATGCGGTCCGCATCGAAGGGTCGACGATCCCGTCGACCAAGGGAGTGCTGTGACGGGACCTCTCATCGCAGTCCTGGACTACGGAATCGGCAATCTGCGCTCGGCGGAGAAGGCACTCCAGCGAGTCGGAGCCGATGCACGGCTGACCAAGGATGCAGGCCTCGCGCGGGACGCGTCAGCAGTCGTCCTGCCCGGAGTCGGCGCTTTCGGCGCATGTTTGCGAGCCTTGCGGTCGGAAAAGATGGAGCGAGTCGTCTTCGATGCGGTCGAGTCGGATCGTCCGTTCTTAGGGATCTGCGTCGGGATGCAGATGCTCTTCTCTCGCAGCGAGGAGGATCCGACAGCGAGCGGTTTGGACGTGATTCCCGGTTCGGTCGTTCGACTGTCGTCGAACGTCAAGTGTCCTCAGATGCAATGGAATCGCCTCGATGTGACCGCGCCGGGCGACGCGATGTTGTCGGGTGACCAATTCGAGCGCGGGAACACCTGGATGTACTTCGTTCACTCCTACGCGGGAATTCCCGAGAATCCGACCCATGTGGCTGCAACCTGTGAGTACGGGGGAACGATCAACGCTGCATTTCGCAAGGGCAATGTGTTCGCGACACAGTTCCACCCCGAAAAATCGGGCTCTGCCGGTCTCGCATTGCTGGCCAATTTCACCTCCGCGGCGAGGGACGAGCGCTCGCGGTCATGACACCTGTCGACATCTATCCGGCGATCGACATTCGATCCGGGCGTGTCGTGCGCCTGACCCAAGGGGATTACGACCAGGAGACCGTGTACGGAGATGATCCAGTGGAAGTGGCTCGCCGGTTTGTCGACGAGGGTGCCCGTTGGATCCACATCGTCGATCTCGATGCTGCTCGCAGCGGAGATCCCGTCAATCGAACGGTGATCTCCAGGATCGCATCCGAACTGTCGGATCGAGCGAAAGTGCAAACCGGCGGGGGAGTCCGCAGTGTCGACGATGCCCGGACTCTGGCCGAAGCTGGTGTCTCCCGAGTGGTCATGGGTTCGGCCGCAGTGTCCAATCCCGCGTTGGTCGAAGAGGCAGCAAGGGTCGTCGACGTCGCTGTCGGTCTCGATCACCGCAACGGTCGAGTAGCCGTTCATGGCTGGACTCGTGACGCGGGGATGACACTGGTGAGTGCACTCGACAAGTTCCCGGCGGCATCGGCATTCATCATCACCGACATCGCCCGCGACGGCATGCTGCAGGGACCGGACATCGAGGGTCTCACCCAGGCAGCGCATGCGACATCGACTCCGGTGATCGCAAGCGGAGGAGTCTCGACCCTTGCTGACATCGAAGTCCTGGCGAGGATCCCGGGCGTGACGGGCATCATCACAGGAAAGGCGATCTATGAGGGCTGCTTTTCGGTGCGCGACGCCATCGAGTGTGTCAAGACGAAACAGGAGCGAGCGTGAAGGTCGCCCGCGTCATTCCGTGTCTCGACGTGACGGATGGTCGCGTCGTCAAGGGAACCAATTTCGTCGATCTGCGCGATGCGGGTGACCCGGTGGAGTTGGCGGCTCGCTACGACGCAGAGGGTGCCGACGAGCTCGTGTTTCTCGACATCACCGCATCGTCCGATCGTCGGAACACGATGGTCGATGTCGTGACGCGAACTGCTGAGCAAGTCTTCATTCCATTCACTGTCGGCGGAGGCATCCGAAGCGTGGACGATGCTCGAAGAATGCTGAGGGCCGGAGCGGACAAGGTGAGCGTCAACACGTCCGCGGTCGAAAACGAAATGCTGATCGCGGACATCGCCGCGGAATTCGGTGCCCAGTGCGTCGTGTGTGCCATCGACGCGAAGCGGCGCACGGACGGGTCGTCCGAATACGAGGTGTACCTCCACGGAGGTCGGACTCCGACCGGTAAGAACGCGATCGAGTGGGCTGCACGCGCATCGAGTCTCGGTGCGGGAGAGATTCTGCTGACATCGATGGATCGAGACGGGACGAAGGCCGGCTTCGACATCGATCTCACGCGGCAGGTTGCTGATGCAGTACCGGTGCCGGTGATCGCATCAGGGGGAGTGGGAACACTCGACCATCTCGTGGACGGAATCGTGGAAGGGTCGGCAGATGCCGTACTCGCGGCATCGATCTTCCATTTCGGTGAATTCACGATTGCTGAGGCGAAAGAACACATGGCTCGAGCGGGAATCATCGTTCGACCTGCTTTTTCGTGACTCGCCCGTGTTGCGGCGACTGTCCTAACGTGCGGGCATGAGTTCCTCCACGTTCACCGCTAATCCGAAGATGGAATATCGACGTCTTGGCAGATCGGGTCTTCGGGTCTCCGTTCTGTCGTTCGGAAGTTGGGTTACATTCGACAATCAGTTGAAGGACGATCTCGCTCTCGAGTGCATGCAATCGGCATGGGATGCCGGCTGCAATTTCTTCGACAATGCCGAGGCCTATGCGGGTGGAGAGAGCGAAGCGATCATGGGGCGAGTCATCCGGGAGCTCGGATGGCGTCGTCAGGACTTCGTGCTGTCGACGAAAGTGTTCTGGGGAATCGACCCGCGTGTTCCCAACATGAACAACACGCTCAACCGCAAGTATCTGCATCATTCGATCGAAGGCTGTCTCGATCGGTTGCAGGTCGATTTCGTTGACATTCTCTTTTGCCATCGAGCCGATCCGAACACATCACTCGAGGAAACAGTGTGGGCGATGAGCGACCTTGTCGACCGCGGCAAGGTCCTCTATTGGGGAACGAGTGAATGGACGGCGGATGAAATTCGCGCAGCGTGGGAGATCGCCGAACGGCACCACCTCCACAAGCCAGTCACCGAACAACCGCAGTACAACATGTTGGAACGTCGTCGAGTCGAAGTCGAGTATCGCCGCTTGTACGAAGACATCGGTCTCGGAACCACCATTTGGAGTCCTCTCGCATCGGGTCTGCTGACCGGCAAGTATCTCGACGGCGTACCGGATGATTCGCGAGGAGCTCTGCCCGGCTACGCCTGGTTGGCGAAGCGACTGACCGATGTCACGTCCCAGGGAACCGTGAAGTCTCTCCTTCCCATTGCCGCCGACCTCGGTTGCAGTCTCGCTCAGTTGGCTCTGGCCTGGTGCACCAAGAATCCCCATGTATCGACGGTGATCACGGGTGCGAGTCGGCCATCTCAGGTCGCAGAGAACTTTGGCGCACTCGACGTGATCGGGCTCTTGACCGACGAAGTAATGGATCGGATCTCGGCGGTTCTCGTCGATGGCAGGTCCGTTTCCGGATGACGTCCGCTACCGTGCCGGCTGTGAGCACATCTCTCGACAGACCGCACGGGGCCATGTCGCCGGGTAGCGACAAGTTGCCGATCAAGATGCTCAACGATCGGGTCCTCGTGCGGATTCCCGATCGTGATGGCGAGCGCAGGAGCACAGGAGGCATCGTGATCCCGGCGACCGCTCAGATTTCGAAGCGGCTCGTCTGGGCCGAAGTCGTCGCTCTCGGTCAGAACGTTCGATCCGCTGAAGTCGGTGACAGGGTCCTGTTCAGCCCTGAAGATCGCTACGAAGTCGAGGTCGGCGGCATCGATTACATCATGTTGCGAGAACGCGACATCCACGCGGTCGCCGCAACGAGAATCGACAGTCATACTGGCTTGTATCTCTGAGAGAATGTCTTCGTGACACATCCTCTTTCGATCGCCCACCCTGACGACGTCACCTTCAACAGCGACGGTCTCGTGCCGGCAATTGCTCAGGACATCGCGACCGGTGACGTCTTGATGATGGCGTGGATGAATGCCGAGAGTCTGGAAATGACGTTGAGCGAGGGTCGGATGGTCTACTGGAGTCGAAGCCGACAGGAACTCTGGCGCAAGGGTGATTCCAGCGGAGATCGCCAATTCGTGCGTGAGGCCTACATCGACTGTGATGGAGACACGTTGTTGTTCAAAGTCGAACAAGAGGGCAAGGGAGCGTGCCACACCGGTGAAAGGACCTGCTTCTTTCGCACTCTGGGTACGCGATCATGATCGACGTCAAGCCGACGCGCGATGAGTTCCGCGCTCTGGCCAAGGATTACACGGTCGTGCCCGTGTGGGCAGAGGTGCTCGCTGACTTGGAAACTCCGGTTGCAGCCTTCGCAAAGCTCGTCGGCGACGAGCCCGGTTTCCTCCTCGAGTCGGTCGAACACGGTGAACGATGGAGTCGCTTCAGTTTCGTCGGCCGACACCCTCGCGCAACGCTGACGTTGACCGATGGGATGATCCGCGTCGACGGAGACATTCCTGCCGCAGTGCCCCTCGATCGAGGCATGCTGGCTGCCGTCGAGTCGTTGCTCGAGATGTATCGAAGTCCTGTCATTGCGGATCTCCCCCCACTGCAGGGCGGGGTCATGGGGTACCTCGGGTACGACATCGTGCGCGAGGTCGAGTACCTTCCCGACACCCCTGAAGACGACAGGCACCTTCCCGATGCTGTGATGAGCGTCATCGGATCGTTGGCCGCCTTCGACCATTGGCGACAGCGCGTCTACGTGATCGAGAGCGTGCCGGTCGTGACATCCGACGGGCGTTCGTTCACCGACGATGAGTTGGATGAGGCATACGACGATGCTTCCCGTCGAGCTCTGCGTGCTGTCGATGACCTCGCTCGACCTCTCGCATACACCCCGGTCGAACCACCTCGGCGTGACGACGATCTGCCGTCTGTCGTCTCGTCGATGTCGTCGGGTCGGTATCAAGACGCTGTTCGGACTGCGAAGGAGTACATCCGCTCCGGCGACATCTTCCAAGTCGTCCTGTCACAGCGATACGAACTGCAGATCGAAGCCGATCCGTTCGACATGTACCGAGTGCTGAGGCAGGTCAACCCCAGTCCGTACATGTACTTCCTTCGGCATCCTCGAATCACGATCGTGGGAAGTTCACCCGAGCCGATGGTCCAGCTGTTGGGCGGTCGAGTGATCAGTCGTCCGATTGCCGGTACGCGCAAACGGGGAATGAACGACGATCACGATCGCCGCCTTGCGGCTGAACTCCGAGAGAACCCGAAGGAGATCGCAGAGCACATCATGCTCGTCGATTTGGCTCGTAACGATGTCGGTCGGGTCGCGCGATACGGAACGGTCGAGGTCGACGAGCTGATGACTCTCGAGAAGTACAGTCATGTCATGCACCTCACATCACAGGTGAGCGGCACATTGCTCGAAGGTCGCGGTGCGATCGATGTTCTGCGAGCGACGTTGCCCGCTGGAACAGTGAGTGGGGCTCCGAAGGTGCGTGCCATGGAGATCATCGACGAACTCGAACCGGTGAAGAGAGGACCCTATGCCGGTGTGGTCGGATACGTCGACTTCAGCGGAAACCTCGACACGGCGATTGCGATTCGGACGATGTTCATCGGCCCCCGTGCTGCGTATCTGCAGGCGGGAGCCGGAATCGTGGCGGACAGTGATCCCGATGACGAGGATCTCGAGTGCCGCAACAAGGCGGCAGGGCTTCTTGCGGCCGTGCCAGCAGCCCGTCGGATGACCGAGCGCAGGCGCCTCGGTGGAACGATTGCGTGACATCGACATGTCCGGTCATCTGTCGATTTCGCCCATCGAAAGACTGTGCGTCGAAGCTGTCGGAGCCGATGCCGCAACGTATCTGCATTCCCAGTTGAGCAACGACATCCAGTCGCTTCCCGTCGGCCAGTCCCGCTATTCGTTCGTCCTCGATCCGAGTGGGAAGATCGTCGCTCTCGTGAGGGTCTCCCGTCTTCGCGATGACGCCTTTTTTCTCGACACGGATTCGGTCTCAGGTCTGAGCGACGTGCTCCTCGCGCGCCTGAACAAGTTCAAGATTCGCGTCGACGTGAACTTCACCGCCACTACTCGCTCGGGTGTGGCCATTCGATCACTGAATGACCGACCGATCTCGGAATCCACACGGGAAGTCCTCGCAGGCTCTTCGGACCTCGTCGTGGAAGCCTGGTGGTGTGATGGTCGAGCGATCGATGTTCTCCCCGTCGCAGACGGCGAAGTCCTCGATGTCGGCAGAATCGGCGCGGACATCGATGCTTCGGGTGACAGTTCAGAGAGTTTCGACGAGGCGCGCGTCCGAACCGGCTGGCCGGCGATGGGCAGCGAAATCCTTCCCGGTGAAACTCTCGTGGCGGCGACTGGTCTCGCAGGCATCGCCGTCAATTTCTCGAAGGGCTGTTACCCAGGGCAGGAGTTGGTGGAGCGGATGGACAGTCGAGGGTCGAGTGCGCCTCGCACCTTGCGTCGAATCGGAACCGACGAACTGCACGATGCAATTGGCCACCCGATCCGTGCCGGTGAGTCGATCGTGATCGACGGCTCCGACGTGGGGACGGTCACGTCGATAGCGGGAGAGTGGGCCCTCGCACTCGTTTCCCGACAGATCGAATTGGGTGACCTGGTCAGTCCTCGGAACTGAGTTGCGCGACCAGATCCAGAAAATCTCGCCGCTCGTTCAGCAATTGGAACTCGGGCAGGAAGCCGATGACCAAGCGGAGATGTTCGTTCGCATTGGGCTGACGAGCCGCAGTCACGAGCCACTTCACCGCAAGATCGGGCTGTTCGACGTGCACGAGGCAGCGGGCGAGTTCGATCGCCACATCGGCGGATGGCTGGACGCTGTACAAACTCGTGCCGTAGGTGATCGCATCGTCGAAGTGATTCGTTCGACGAAGAACGTCGAGAAGCGTCAATGCGCTTCGACTCGGCGTGGTCGACGTCGGAAGGGGAAGTGGCCTCGGCAACCTGGAAACCACAGCTTCCAGTTGCTCGACAGACGCGGCAACCGGCGGCCACCACTCCTTCTGTTCGGTGGCCGTGATCCGAAGGTCTTCGAGTACGGGAACGGCAGCGGTCGATTTGCCTTCGACGGCGATTGCGTGGGCTTCCCACCACGGTGACAACACGAAAGGCTCGTGGGGAATGTGCGCGCGTCCTGTTCGCCAGGAGAGATCTTCCGCAACTGCTGCAGGATGACGCGAGGGGGGAAACGCAACTCTGTCCGCTGCACGTTCTGCAGCTCGGATCTGCACCTGCAAAATGAGAAGAAGACCGGCGAACGCGGCCATCGGGCGCAAATTCGGGTCGAGGACCATGATTCCGAAGGCCCCTGCTGTCAGCGGAATGCTGATTGCTCCCATGAGCGAGCGACCGCGTCCTGGTACGAAATAGTCGATCGCCTCGGACGCGATGTTCCCGCCATCGAGTGGAAGGACGGGGATCAGATTGAAGACGCCGATGACCGGTCCGGCCCACCAGATCGCCAATGTCGCGTAGTCGGCTGCGAATTGCTGGTGATCGAAGGGATTCACGCCGATAGCGATGAGCGCGATCAATCCCAAGCTGATCTGCGTCAATGGTCCTGCAGCAGAGATCAGTGCTCGCTCGCGACGACTGAGCGGACGACTCGGAACGAACGATGCGTAGCCGGCCATGAAGTCGAGAGAAATACTGGCCTCGGATCCAGTGCGACGAGCAGCAAGAGCATGGCCCAATTCGTGAGCGAGAGTGAACACAGCGATCGAGCCGGCGAGCCACAGTCCGAGCTCCAAGCCGTTCAGAGCGATGATCAACAGCATGAAAATGCCGAAACCGGCGCGCACCTTGACGGGGAAGCCGAGCACTCTCACTCGCGCCAAGATTACGACCCAAAGTCGTCAATGGCGACTTGGACCGAGGTCAGTGGAGAGTCGGGCAGGAGGTCGTCCTAGAATCGCCGATCGTGCCCCATGTTTTCGCATTCGATCACAAACACCGTCGTCCTCCGATGCAGATGAAGGAGCTTCTCGGTGGAAAGGGCGCCAATCTTGCCGAGATGACGAGTGTGCTCGGTCTCCCGGTCCCGCCGGGATTCACGATCACGACGGATGCGTGTCGCGCATACATGGTCGGTGGGTGGCCGAAGAGCCTCGATGCCGAGATCGCAACGCACATTCGCAAATTGGAGCGAGCGATGAAGCGCAAACTCGGTGATGCTTCCGACCCGTTGCTCGTGAGTGTGCGTTCAGGAGCCAAGTTCTCGATGCCGGGAATGATGGATACAGTCCTCAACCTCGGACTCAACGATCGAAGCGTCAAAGGTCTGGCTGCTGTCACGAACGACGAGCGATTCGCCTATGACTCGTATCGGCGCTTCATCGCCATGTATGGGCGGATCGTTCTCGGTGTCGAAGGGGCTCTGTTCGAACACCCGTTGGAGGAAGCGAAACGGACGTCAGGAGTCAAGAGTGACGCCGAGTTGTCGGCCGACGAACTGAAGACTCTCTGCGGGACCTATCTCGATGTCGTGAGGAAGGTGACCGGCAAACCGTTTCCTCAACAGCCCGAGAAGCAACTGCGGGGTGCTGTCGAAGCGGTCTTCAAGAGTTGGAACGGAGCTCGCGCGATCGCGTACCGCGTGCGTGAGAAGATTTCGCACGATCTCGGAACAGCTGTCAACGTCCAGACGATGGTCTTCGGAAATCGCGACGACAACTCGGGCACTGGCGTCGGCTTCACGCGAAATGCGGCGACAGGTGAAAATGTCCCGTACGGCGACTTCCTCGTCAACGCTCAAGGCGAAGACGTCGTCGCTGGAATTCGCAACACGGAGGACCTCGACGCCCTCGAGAAGAAATTCCCGAAGATTCATGCAGAACTGCTGAAGATCTTCTCTCGTCTCGAAGCTCACTACAAGGACATGTGCGACACGGAGTTCACCATCGAACAGGGCAAGTTGTGGATGCTCCAGACTCGAGTGGGGAAGCGAACTGGTGCTGCGGCACTTCGTATGGCCGTCGACATGACCAAGGG
>JBDLRO010000277.1:0-4864 GCA_039800025.1 Actinomycetota bacterium
CCGCCGCCGAAGTCGCCACCACCGTCTCCCGAATCGCCCCCGCCGAGGTCGCCGTCACCTGAACCATCTCCACCGTCGATGGTGCCGTCAGCCGGGTCGCCTCCGTCGTCAATTCCGCCGAAGTCGCCGCTGTCCTCCGACATGTCCTGATCGTCGAGCGGCAGGTCGGAGACATCCATCTCTCCGGTCTCTTCATTGAAATCGAGTTCGGTGACTTCCGTGCCATCGTCATCGGTTCCGTCGAACGAACCTTCGTAGAGTTCGTTTCCATCCTCATCGGTGATCGTGACGTCGATGGCGTCTTCGCCGTCAGGGTCGACGATGTCGAAGTCTTGACCATCTTCCAAGTGCGCATCGATGAGTTCTTCGCCAAAGGCGTATTCGGCTTCGACTTCACCGTCCGGACCGACATCGATGCTGGAGAGAAAATCCTCCTCGGTCGAGACTTCGTAGAGGAAATCGTCGTAATCCGCATCCGAGGGGTCCACCGTGTCCCGAACCAGAAGCGAGCCCGAGCCAGGAGCGTCGACAGCAAAGAGCAATGGAATCTCCTGGTCGGCCGGATCGATCACATCACCGATCACCGGCTTGACCTTGACGCCTTTGAGGCCCGCAGGGATCTCGATGATCGCTCCGCTGCCCCTGCTGCCTCGATTCGTGAACACACGAATGCCGTTCGACAGCGTTGATGGATCCCGCGTGTCGATCGTGTCGGATCCGACCGTGATCAACGCGCCAGGCACGGATTGACCGCGTGTCGAAATGGTGATTCGAGCCGAACCCTTCATCTCACCGGACTGATCATCCGCCGACCACGGTGCCGGATTCGCTTCCTCGCGCACGCTCATCAGGGTGTAATCCATGGTCCCGGTACTTCCGGACCACACGTCGGCGTCGACATCGGCGTTCGTCGCAGCCATGTCGTACGACCAGGTTTCAGTCGACGGGTCGATGACGACGGTCGTGATCTGGCCGGGATAGTTGTTGTCGTAGGTCAGGATTTCGAGAATTCCATCGGCGCGAAGTGATACGGCGATCGGAGTCACCGCGTGACCGGATCCATCCGAATAGAACCCGAGGGTGACGCCGTCCTGATTGCGGATCGCAATGACGATCTGCTCGGCGATCTGGGTGGGGGTGAGCTGCTGCGCCTGGTAGTTGAATTCAGTGACGGTCGTCAGAGTCTGAGTGACCCACCAACGTGAGATGGATTCACCGACGAATCCCGCCTCGCGATCGAGGTCGGCAACGACGGTGGCACCCTCTTGGAGTTCGCTCGGTGTGTTGCGACCCACTGCGAATCGCTGGCTCAGAACAGCCATGCCCTCACATCGGCCACCTTCGATCGACTCGTTCATCGCCTCGATCCACTGTTCGGCAGCAGGCACCGGCGTGCACATGTCCCCCTGCAACTCGGAGCACACAGCTTCGACGCCGAAGAGTTCTGCGACCGTGTTGAGCGTGACGGCGTCTTCGGCCACCGGGCCGCCCCAGTTCTCGAACGAGAAGCCATCGGTGACCGGACGGAGCCCGGAATCGGCGCAGATCAAGCCGTCGGTCGGCAAGTCCTCGGGAGGAGTTGTGCATTCACTGTCCCACGACAGCGTGCCATCGATCCCAACGCTCTCATCGTTCGACTCGACGGGTTCGTCGCTTGCGGTTTCCAAACCACAGCCAGCGAGGGAGAGCACGAGGATCGATGACGCCACCAGGCGTAGGTTCTTTGTCATTTCCGACTTTCGCACAAATTCGGTGTCTCGTGGCAATTCTCGCCACATGAAGTCTTCCCGCTCAGAAACTGGGCGTAGATCGGGCTGCACCCTTCGAGCTGGGCAGATGTCGGACTTCAACGGACGCAGTCCGAGAGTCTGCTGCAACTCGATTGGTCCACCCGAAGGTCTCTCGGAGCAGAACGATCAACTCGGCTGCTTCCGGAAACGCTGCCTCGAGTCGATCGTGTTCATATTGGTTCTTCATGATGCCGAGATAGGTGGAGAGACCGTGGCGACCGAGCCGGATGACGTCGGATTCCACGGCTGGATCCAGACAGTCCCGCACGATGGCGGACAGCTCTCGAGCTCGCCGAATCACCACCTGGGCGTCAGCAACGCTCGTGTCACCGTTGTTCACTGACGCGAGCAGCGCGCAGGTGTAGGTGCGACATGTCGTCGGACGCGATTCGTAGACGGTGCAACAGGTCCCATCGAAGGCGACACATGGCTGCTGGTACCGGCGGGAGACACTGTCGGTGACGAGCACGGCACCACGCTCCCGAAGAGGGTCTACATCATCGGACGGCTCGAGATCGATCGCGTGGAACATCGTTCCGTCGCAACACAGACCGCAGTCGATACAGATCGACTGCTCTTCGAGTTCCATCAACACCCCAATTCGGTCCACTCGTTATTGCCAACGATGATGGTGATAGTTTCCCATACCTTGTACTCGCGTCGGAACGTTCTCAAGGGTTTATTCGTCGTCGGCGTGGCGACGTCGATCAGCCCCGCGACCGTTGGCGTACACGCATCGTTCCTACAGGGTTCCGAACGCAATCTCCTCACGAACGGCTCGTTCGAGATGAACGGATTCGGCAGGACCATGACTGGATGGACCGTCACCGAGTTGCCGGAGGTGGATCCGTGAGTGGTATGCAAATTTTCGTGAAGACGACGTCCGGGAAAACGATCACACTCGACGTCGAGAGCTCCGACTCCGTGGAGAACGTCAAACAGAAAATTCAGGACAAGGAGGGCATTCCTCCTGACATGCAACGCGTCGTGTTTGCAGGCCAGTCCTTGGAAGACGGTCGAACCCTGGCTGACCTCAACATCCTGAGCGAAAGCACGATCCATCTCACGTTTCGTACTGGAACGATCACCTATGCCGCCGTCAGCAATGCTGTGATCAAGGTGACCCCAGGCGCGACGAGCGGAACCAACCTTGCCAACATTGCCCCTGGCACATCGATTAGCCAACTCGTATCCGGTGTGGGGTCGGGCCCGTATCAGCTCGACTTCAGTGCGCTTGGAGTTCTTTCGTATTCGGTGGTCTCACAGGATGACTCAGGTGCGGAACTTCGCCGGGTGGATGGCTCGACGGTTGGAGTGACATCGCACGAGGTCGAGGCGACCGAGGCGACCCCAGTGTCCCTGGTCCCATATGAGCTGCACCTCGAGGCTCCGGACGGCACACGCAAAATCGAGGTGGTGTTCACCGCCTCTGGCCTGGGGGCCGCATTGGTCGACGATGTGCGACTTTCGGGACGTTCGTTCTTCGACGTCGAACGAGAACTTCCCGAAACACCGGATCTTCCGACAACTCTCTGAGCCAAGATCGCTCCCGCTCGCAGGTTGCGAGGGCCTGCTTGCTCGGGAGCAGCCGCCGCATCGGCCACCCCTGAGCGAGGGTTCGTGTGGGGCTGTTCGTCAGTCGAGACGGCGACGGCGTGACACTGCGATCAAGATGGATCCCGAGCCGAGGAACGCAACCGCTGTGGCGAGATTCAAGGCGACTTTCGATGATCCCGTATTCGGAAGATCAGAATCCGCAAGCTCGCCGCGTTCCGTCAAATGCTCCAGGTATCCATCCATGTCGTATGAAGGACTGCCGCCACTGATCCGCTCGAGGCCACCATCGATACCCCAGTATTCGAAGACTGCAGATGCGGTACCCGAGAAATTGGACTGTGAACCGACCGCTCCAGAGCCGACTCCTGAGTCTCCGTTGCCGTCGTACCAGAAGTCGTCGCCTCCTGTTCCGTCATTGGCCAAGAAATCACTGAACGTGGTCAGCATGATCGTGTACGTCCCTGGCTGGAGCTCGACCTCGAAGAGGCTGAAGTACTCATCCAGTTCGGGATAGTCATAATCGTCGAACCCGTTGTCGTCGAAGAGATCCCCGTCTTCAAGATCGTCGTACGGAGGGTCATTGTTGTCGATGTCATCGTTGCATCCGATGACGCCCGCATCGGGATTCGCCTTGTCGACGGTGCCTTCGTACAAGGCGAGGAACGGATCGCGGACTCCAGGGGAATTCACGATACGGAATGTGTACGTCCCCGCTTCGAGGATCCTGACGGTGTCGGTCGTGTATGGGTGGTAATCGCCACTTTCATCCTCTATTGCACAAAATTCGTTCCCTGCCATATGAGCTGGATCAGTGAAATCCCACGGAACTTCACCCGAAAACTCATCCAAGTCTTCGCTTCGAAACGCAAAGTTAGGAATGGGATTTGCCGGAATCGACAAAGTTGTTCGCGCAAGGAGAATTGCCGGCGCCGGCGGGTTAGGAACCGTCTGCGGGTCATCACCGGCTCGAGCATTCCCTGGAGTGGCTACAAGAGCAGCCAACCCGACGGCCACAGCCACTCTGCCGGCGCGACCCGAAGCTGACGTTCGTTCGACTGTTCGCTGACCAATCATCATTTCGGTGTCCCTCTCGAGAATTCGCTTACCCACACGTGTTTCAGTTACCAAAACATTGACATTCTACACAATTGGTAAACATGCGGGCTTGTATCAGCTTGGCTGACAAGGTTCGTCCAGTTAGGAAACGTGATCGATCCCTCGTTGCTCTAACGAGTCGTCTCTGCAGCCCTGGATGGAAGTGGCTTCCTCAAGGGAGCCGGCGCACACGGCGGCGATGCCGGACCCTCGAGTGACTCGCCTGACGTGCTTACGACTCGGGTCCAGTCGGTCGAACAAGGGTTACTCTCGATCCATGACCAAGCAGTGTCAGAGTTGCGGCATGCCGTTGCACAGCAAGAAAGCGGGCGACTGTCGCGGCACCGAAGCCGACGGCAACAAGTCCGACACGTGGTGCAGCTTGTGCTACGAAAATGGCGCCTTTGTCGGCGGAGATTGCT
>JBDLRO010000278.1:0-6650 GCA_039800025.1 Actinomycetota bacterium
ACGCGCATCTTCCTCCTTCAGATCTTCTTCTACGGCGTGTCCGCCGTCCTTGGTTCGCTCCTCAATGCCCAGAGGCGCTTCTTCGCCGCGGCCTGGTCGCCAGTTCTGGCCAACATCGTCGTCATCTGCTCACTCTTGTACGTCCCCGTCCTCCTCGGTGATGCTGCCGACTCGATCCCACTCGCCGAGGTTCTGAACAGCCCCTCGTTTCGCTGGCTGCTCGGGCTCGGCGCGACAGGTGGAATCGCACTCCAAGCACTCGTCCTCCTGCCCGCTCTCCATCGTGCGAATCTGAACTTCCGCTTCCGCTTCCAACCTCGCCACCCGGCAGTGCGCAAACTCATGTCGTTGTCCGGGTGGACCTTCGGCTACGTCATGGCCAATCAACTGACAGTTGTCGTGATGAAGAATCTCGCCGAGCCGGGCAGCGGCGGGCAGGATGCATTCGCAAAAGCAACGACCTTCTTCTACTTCCCACACGGTCTCCTCGCCATGAGCATCGCAACGACGTTCATTCCGGAAATGGCCCGTGCCGTGGCGCGAGGCGACCGCGCTGCATTCATCGAACGGACCGGCCTCGGGATCCGCCTCGTCGGACTTCTCACCTTTCCGGCCGCCTTTGCCTTTCTCGTGATGTCGCGTCCGATCATCGGAGCGCTTCTGCGGCACGGCCAGTTCAGCGCCGAGGCTGCAGACACGACATCTCGAGCTCTCACTGGACTGGCTCTCGGACTCATCGGCTATTCGATCTATCTCTTCGCATTGCGCGGCTTCTATGCGCAACAAGACACACGCACTCCGTTCATCATCAACTGTGTGCAGAATGCGGTCAACATCGTCCTTGCCTTCCCGCTCGCGCGCGCCTATGACGTCCTCGGACTCGGAGTCGCCTTTTCGATCTCCTACCTGGTCGGAGCTCTCGTGACCATGTTCGTGCTCCGTCAGAAAGTCGAGAACTTTCCCGTTCGATCCGTGCTCTTGAGTCTCGGTCGGATGCTGTGCGCAGCCGGGGTCATGGGTGCCATCGTTTGGCTCTGCCTCGAACCGTTCGGAAACGACAACGGTCTACGTGCCATCGCCAAAGTGGCGATCGGCAGCGTCGTCGGCGTCATCGTCTACGTCGGGGCATTGACACTGTTGAGGGCTCCGGAGATCGAAGGACTCCGACAGCTCGGAATGCGACTCCGACGGGACTGAGACGTCAGTCGATGAAGATGACGAGCGAATCTCGATGTACGACGACGTTCGGAACACCTTCTCCGAGTTCTGTCGAGCGGCGACCAGCGGCATCACGCGCCTGTTCTCCATCCATCAGCGACGAGCCACGGGCGATGACCGTCCCCGCTGCATCGACGATCTCGACGGTGTCACCGGAGTCGAATTCTCCCTCGACTCCCACGACACCCGATGGGAGGAGCGACACAGTTCGGCGCAACAGCGCCTCCCGAGCACCTTCGTCGACGGTCACGCGGCCACGGACTTCGCTCGCGAATGCGACCCACAACTGCCTCGATGAAAGCCTTCGCGCCGAGCCGTGGAACGTCGTCCCCACGGACTCACCCGTGATGTGACCTCCGGTCGCCTGCGCCGTCTCCACTTGCAGCACCACGCGGGCGAGCACGTCATCGAAGCGCGAACGAGCGATCACGGTTCGAATTCCCGACCACGACGCAATACGAGCTGCCGAGAGTTTGGAGCTCATACCACCACTGCCCCGATTCGAGCCAGACCCGCCTGCAGACACGCTCAACAACGGATCGCCTTCGAAAACCTCTTTCACCAGGGTCGCTGAGGGGTCCACTCGCGGGTCCCTCGTGAAAAGTCCTTCGGTATCGGTCAGCAAGACGAGGACGTCAGCTCTCATCAGATGGGACACCAGGGCAGAGATGTGGTCGTTGTCGCCGAAACGAATCTCATCGTTGGCAATGGCGTCGTTCTCGTTGATGATGGGAATGCAACCCAATTCGAGAAGCCGCTGAATGGTGTTTCGTGCGTGCAGATACTGAGACCTGTCGACGAAATCACGGGAAACGAGCAACACCTGAGCAGCAACGATCGAGTGTCCGGCAAATGAGGTGTTGTACACCTCCATCAGACGACTTTGACCGACTGCTGCCAGAGCCTGGAGCGTCTGAAGATCGGATGGGCGTTCGGACAAGCCGAGTGCGGACACTCCAGCAGCGACTGCGGCAGACGTCACGAGAATGACCTCATGACCCTCTCGACGCAATCGAGCGATCTGATCGCACATCGACGCGATCATCCTGCGATCGATGACTCCGCGATCATCCGTCAAGGACGACGTCCCGATCTTGACGACGATGCGCATCAGTGAACGTCCGGCACGTAGTCGAAAGAGAAATCTCCGATCCAGACGATGTCGCCTTCCATGGCTCCGGCTCGCGCGAGGAGGCGCGGGACTCCGAGCTTCTTCAATCTCTCCTCGATGTACGAGAGAGCTTCCGATGTCGAGACGTCATTGAGATGAACTGCCCGTTCCGCCTTGCGACCATGGATGCGAAAAACTCCATCGTCGGTCTTTTCGACCCAGGCGCCGTCGGACTCGGGTTTGATGATGACGCGGCCAGCGCTCGCAGGGATCTCTCGACGTGCGTCGTGCACGAGCGATGCGAGAACGCCCACAAGTTCTCGGACACCCTGATGAGTGACGGCCGAGATGGTCATGCCTTCCCACCCTTTCACCAAGTCGGGATCAGCAGAGTCGACTTTGGTCCCGACGATCACTCGAGGTCTGTCGAGCAGCTCGGGATCGTATGCCTCGAGTTCACGAAGGAGGATGTCCACCTGGTCGGACGGAGACGTGTCATCCACGGGGGCCAGGTCGACGAGGATGCACAATACTCGAGCCCGCTCCACATGACGGAGAAAGCGATGTCCGAGTCCGCGACCATCGGCGGCACCTTCGATGAGCCCTGGGATGTCGGCAACGACGAATTCGGTCTCGTCGTCGATACGAACGACTCCAAGATTCGGCTCCAACGTAGTGAACGGGTACGCGGCAATCTTGGGCTTCGCTGCCGAGATGACGCTGATCAAGGTGCTCTTCCCTGCATTCGGGAATCCCACGAGAGCGACGTCAGCCATCAACTTCAGCTCGAGTTTGAGCCAACGCTCCTCGCCATGTTCGCCCTGTTCGGCGAAACTCGGAGCACGTCGACGATTCGTCAGGAATCGCGCATTGCCCCGTCCCCCTCGACCGCCGTGTGCCGCCAACCACTTGTCACCCGACTCGGCGAGATCGGCGAGGAGCTCTCCCGTGTACATGTCTCGAACGACGGTGCCCTCAGGAACCTTGACTTCGATCGACTCGCCACGCCGCCCGTGCAGGTCCTTCCCTTTCCCGTGAACTCCGTTTCCGGCGATCCGATGCGGGTGATCGCGAAATGCGAGAAGCGATGCAACATTGCGGTCGGCGACCAGCCAGACATCTCCACCGCGTCCGCCGTCGCCGCCGTTTGGTCCACCCATCGCGACGGGCCCTTCGCGACGGAACGAGACGCAACCCGCCCCGCCATCGCCTGCACGCACATTCAATTGGCATTCATCGACGAACTGGCTCACGAACACTCCTCGACCTGCACGCTATCGGTGAGGGCATGACCGTGAGCGGGATGTCCCACCTGGGTTGAGGTCTCCGTGCTGCACCCCTCGCCTAATGTACGCACGTGGCCGACGAGTCGATGCAGGAACGGGCAGCAAGATGGGCCGGAACGATGAGCGGGCACCTCCATGATGGACACGTCATCGTCGCGCACGTCGATTCGTGGGCCGGCCCGGGAATGAATCATGTCTCCGACAGACGAGAGCTCGAGGACCGAGAGAACCAATTTCTGAGTCCGCATGCAACGCGGGCTTTCGGATCGGGACACAGACTCGTCGAGGAGGAGCCTGATCCGTGGCGGACGTGCTTCGAACGTGACCGTGACCGAATCTTGCACTCCACGGCGTTTCGTCGACTGGCTGGAAAGACACAGGTGTTCATCTTCCCCGATGACCACCAGCGAACACGTCTGACACATGCGTTGGAAGTCGCTCAGGTTGCGGTTTCGATCGCACGTCCCCTCGGTTTGAACTCCACGTTGACCGAGGCCATCGCCCTCGGTCACGACTGCGGACATGGTCCGGGTGGTCACGCGAGCGAGGATGCTCTCTCACCGTACGTGGATGGAGGGTTCGAACATTCGACATGGGGGTCCGATGTCACGCTGGCGCCGCTCAACTTGTGTCGGGAAACCCTCGACGGCATTCGAAACCACTCCTGGAGTCGCCCGGCGCCGATGACTCCTGAGGGTGAAGTGGTCAGTTGGGCTGATCGCATCGCCTATGTCTGCCACGACTTCGAAGATGCTGTCGATGCGCGAATCGTCACACTCGAAGACCTTCCAGCAGATGTTGCGGCTCTCGCCGGTCGCTCTCGACGCGAACAGCTGTCGTCGTTCATCGTCTCGATGATTCGTGCTACTGCGGCAACAGGGCGCATCGGCATGGAGCCCGATGATGCTCAGGCCTTGGCTCGCTTTCGACAGTTCAACTACGAGCGCGTGTACCTCCGCCAAGAAAGCAAGCGGCAGGCGGAACAAGTCATTGCTCTGCTGAGAGCACTGGTCGATTTCTACTGCACCGAACCTTGGCATCTACCGGTCGGAGCTCGCCTCGAGGTCGGTGATCCAGAAACTCAACGGGAAGCGGTCGCCTACGTGGCAGGAATGACCGATCGGTTCGCGTGCCGGCAAGCAGTCCTCCGTCTCGGCTGGAAAGAGAGTCGGCTACCTCAGGGAATAGACATCTGACTCTCGAGTCTCGGACGACTCGAGATGCGGCTGTCAGTCAGCCGGAAGAACGTCGATGACTCGACGACCGCGTCGCTCCCCGAACTGAACCTTGCCATCGACGAGGGCGAACAAGGTGTCGTCCCCACCCTTGCCGACATTCTTGCCCGGGTGGAACTTCGTGCCGCGCTGGCGAACGAGGATCGTGCCCGCTGTGATGGCCGAACCACCGAAGGCCTTCACGCCGAGACGCTGAGCATTCGAGTCACGACCGTTACGAGTGGATCCTCCACCTTTTGTCTTCGACATGATTCAGCCCTTTGCAATCGAGGTGATCTCGATCACCTGGTAATGCTGACGATGACCGTAGCGGCGACGCTGGTTGGTCCGGCGCTTGTACGTGAAACCATTGATCTTCGGACCCGTTGCAGAGCCAACGATTCGGCCGGAGACCTTCGAACCAGCGAGCTGGGTCGGGGTCGCCAGGACTGTCGAACCGTCGACGACCAGAATTGGCTTGAAGTCGACGGTCGCGCCTTGCTCCGCGCCGAGAAGCTCCACATGGACGTGTTGGCCCTCGGCCACACGGACCTGTTTGCCACCGGTTGCAATCACTGCGTACATAGCAAAAATCGACTCTACCTTGTCCAATGAGGGGAAACCAACGCCCGTGGAACTTGGGTCATTTGGGACTCCAAGTCTGGCGGATCACAACATCAGGCTGTGGTCGACGAGCACTCCCCGACCGTGGCACTCTGGGCACTGACCTGCGTAACTCGTCAGCAGGCCCTCGCCGATTCGCTTACGGGTCATTTCCACGAGTCCGAGTTCGGAAATCTCGAAGACCTGTGTCCGTGTCTTGTCCCGAGACAGTGCGGATTTGAAGGCTTCGACAACCTTCTTGCGATTCTCCTTGATCTCCATGTCGATGAAGTCGATGACGATGATTCCCCCGATGTCCCGCAGCCTGAGCTGTCTCGCGACCTCCTGGGCAGCTTCGAGGTTGTTCTGGAACACGGTCTCCTCGAGGTTCGAAGAACCCACATTGCGGCCGGTGTTCACGTCGATCACCGTCAACGCCTCAGTGTGCTCGATGATCAAGGATCCGCCCGAGGGAAGCCAGACTTTCCGATCCAACGCTTTGTGGAGTTGCTCATGGACATGGTGCCGTTCGAACATCGGGAGGCCTTCTGCCTCGCGATCGAAGAACTCCACACGATCAGCGAGCTCCGGATTGAAAGCACTGACATAGGAATGCACGTCCTCGAAGAGTTGAGGATCGTCGATGACCACCCCGCGGTAGTCCGAGTTGAACTCCTCGCGAATGACTCGCACGGCCAGAGGCGGCTCTCGGTAGAGAAGTGTCGGCCCATTCGCCTTCGATGCCTTCTCCTCGATCTGCGCCCACTGGTCGAGGAGTCGGGTCATGTCGGCCTGCAACTCCTGCTCCGTCGCGCTCTCGGCCGCAGTTCGTACGATCAGGCCGTGCTGGTCGGGCTTCACACGGTCCAGGATCGAACGCAGCCGCTTGCGCTCGTTGTCCGGCAACCGCTTGGAAATGCCATACGTCTTCGAATTCGGGATGAGGACCACGAATCGACCCGGAAGTGAGACTTCCTGAGTCAGCCGAGCACCCTTCACCCCGATCGGATTCTTCGTCACCTGACACACGATGAGCTGACGACCCTTCAGGATCTGCTCGATACGCGGTTCGCTGTCGACGATGTCCTCTGCGTCGTACTGCACGTCACCGCGATAGAGAACAGCGTTCTTCGGAGTTCCGATGTCGACGAACGCAGCCTCCATGCCAGGCAGCACGTTCTGCACTCGTCCGACGTAGATGTTCCCGTGGATCTGTGA
>JBDLRO010000279.1:0-14643 GCA_039800025.1 Actinomycetota bacterium
GATTCGTGCATGCGGAAGGTTCGATCCCACCAATCGAGAAGTGTCACGCCGCTCAACTTGTTGACGGCGTCGACCACCTTGCGCTGATGATCCTCATCTCGACAGTGAACGACCACGCTGCGCCGCAGAACGGGCCCTCGTACATCGAACCCGTCCAAGGCACCGATGTTTCCGCCTGCTTCACCGATAGCGGTGCAGAGACGACCGAGCGTGCCGGGAACATTGTCCAACTGGCAGTCGAGAGCGATGGAGAACGCAGCGGTAGGGAGATGTGCCATAGGGAATACCGAGGTTACGCGTTGAAATGCCGTCTGAACCAGATCTTTTACGTCAATCCCGGACGTCCGTCCTCTCGGGTGATCGTCGACCTCTGATGGCCTCGGGAAGCCGTCATATTCGGCTGTTCCGGGTCACCCAGACCCTCGACACACTCCGAACGTCCTGGGCAGCGAAATGGCACATTGATGGTGTCAATTGCCCTCGAGAAGTGGGATCGTCACGACGTGTATGGGCAGTGACGACGCCTCGGGACACAACGCCGCCAAAAGGACAACCCCGAGTCCGAGTGCGTATTCGCAATGAACCCAAGCGGCCGGATCATCGGTCACCGTTGACGGCTGACGCTTGACGTGTTCGACATTGAGGTCGATCGCTGCCTGAAGAGCATCCCGCATCTCTGCGTCGTGCCATGCCAGGCGAAACTGCTCGAGATTGATGATCTGGAGGCCACGGCGACTTGGCTTCATGAATCCGTGCAACATGATCGCTTCCGCGATCCCCGGGCCGTACTTCTCGATCAGCTCGAGATGAAATGCTTCATTTCGTATCGAGCTGATCTCCACCATGCGCCGGGTCGCATCGAGGAAAAGCTCCCGCTTTGACGTATATCTCGAAAAGATCGCACCCTGAGTGAAACCGGACGCATCCGCGATCTTTGTCATGGTCGCAGCGTCGTACCCGAGACGTCCGACTTCTTCCATCGTCGCGCGGAGAACCGCGTCCCACGCAAAGTCTCCTGTGTCGAAACGAATGGGTTCGTCCCACAAGTCGTCCCGAACACTTGGGAGTTCCGCATAGTCGTTGTTGGTCGTCAGCGCATTCCAACGTCGTTCAATTTCACTGTTGATGCTCGGTGTCTCGCGAGGAAGAGCGCGACCGTGCACCAACAGACCCAGCATCAACGACAAGACGTAGCAATTCTTTGCTGCTTCCGGAAGTGTCAAGTGATCTCTATTGGGAACCAACCAATTGCGAAGTGCTTCTCCCAGATCTGCCTGGACATACTGTTGGAGTGGCGAATCGAACAAAGAAGCGATCAGCAATTCGCCCGCAGCGCCCATCTCCCGCGAAGGATGGGTGAAGCGAGAGACCGAAGTCAACGGCGCAAGAGGATCATCCTTGTCGAGATACTCGAGCGATGCGACTGCGTCTTGCAAGGCACTGATCATTTGATCGGCCAATTTTTCCTTCCAGAGCGCAGCCGCGAGCAACGACCGCTCCGGAAAACGACCGCGAACCGTCGGTCCTGCGAGACCGGACCGAGACGCAACTCTTTGTGTGAGCAGACCCGGCCAGCCTTCCTCGGCGCATGCATCCAGAGCCGAGCGAAGGATCTGTTCCGTATTGCGAATGGTCCGAGCCTGAACCGGCCTCGAGACCGACGTCGATCTCACGGTGAGACCTTACGCCCACCACTGTGTACCGAAAGAAAAACTGACGAGCGAAAGGTTCGACACACTATTGCGGCCGTGTCTCCGATCTACCTGATTGCCGTTTTGTCGACTCACATCAGCCCGAGGGTGAATCCTGTAAGCGCCAAGTGGTAGGTGATGATGATTGTGAGCGGCTGCCAACGGCGTTGCTGAACGAAACGCTCCTCGGCAATCAGCGAGTCGGACGCCATGAACAGGACCGCTCCGATGATTCCGAGAACATTTCCGCTCGCAATCGCACACACGACCATTGCTGAGATGACCGCCATGTAAACCACGATCGGCGGAACCAAATTCCTCTGGTCGAGTCGCTTCAGCGCACTGATGAAACGGCGAGCCAGAATCGACGATGTTGCAGCGACGAGGAGCAGCGCGATCACGAGGCGCATCACAGAAACATCTCCTACGGCGAAACTCGCCGCAAAGAGAACCTGCGCGACTGCAAAGGAAGCCAATCCCGGCACGAATGCGTCTCGTGGCAACATCAAGAACACGTCGCCTGCAATGCAGAACACGAGAGCGGCAACCATCCAACTTTGAGCTTTGGTGTCGTTCGCATCGACCAATGCTGCTGCGACGACGAACAGCACCGCAGTCCCAGGTTTGCAGACGTACTCGACGACCTTGTTGCTGCGTATGACCGCCCACCAGTCGGCGGCAGCGACGACCACAGCTGCGATGAACGAGGCGACCGCCCAGGAATTCACTGTGAACCGTCGGGCTCGCCGATCATGTGCCCGACCGTCCAGTTCGTGATCTGAGTCCAAATCTCAGGGTCGAAGTTCTCGGAGTCGATCTCGATCAAATGTCGGCTGAAGACCAGTGCCGTCGACCATGCAGCAAGGTCGACAGGTTTGACGTCGATCCGCAGCCAACCTTCCTCCTCGGCGATCTGGAGGATTTCTCCGAAAGCCTCGGCCTGTCGTCGATTGGCCTCGATGAGACTGGCTTGGAGCACCGGACGAGAGACAGCTGCTCCCAGTGCCTCGATACGCAGGCGCCGGCGATGAATTCCCTCAGGGGATCCGAAGGAGATGATCGCCTTTTGCAGCACCTCTGCGAACTGCGCCGCCGTTCGGCACCGGGCTGCTGCGAACTTGATTTCATCGACTGCAAAGTTGATCGATCGGTAGTAGCGCTCGGCGAGGGCCGCAACGACCAGGTCTTCACGGTCGGCGAAGTGGTGATACACAACCGGCTTGGTGAAGCCCGCGATCTCTGCAACGCGGTCCACTCGAACTCCGTCTTCACCTTCGGCTTCGATGATCGATATCGCAGCCTCGAGGAGCCGCTCACGCGTGTTTCGCCCTTCTGCCATCGAAGCCGACTCTAAACGATGAACCTGCCCGGCCCTCAACAATCAAGGCGGCTCACGTCGATTGACGGGTCGCCAGCGACAAATCGTTACAGATATCACGGCATGGTGGTCGCGGCTCAGACATCACCTGAGCCGGGTCAAGAATCCGCGCAACGACACCCCGATCCAGCATCCCGCACATCATCAAAGGACCGCAGTACGGTGCGCTCATGATTCGTCGTCGCAAAACCCTCGTCGTGCCATTCCTCATTGCCGCTGGACTTCTCTCAGCATGTGGCGGTGACTCGGGATCGTCGTCGAGCGATGAGGCCTTCTGCAAGGAGATCGAGCAGTTGGAGAATCTCGACATCGAGACCGATATCGCATCGGCGGCCGAGATCCTCGTCGAGCTGGCGGAAAAGGCTCCCAACGCCGAAGTGCGCGATGCGCTCGGTGTGATCGCCCCGATCTTCGAACGACTCGGTTCGGTCGATCAGACCGACGAGACCGCCATGACGGAGATTCTCGACGCAATGTCCTCCCCCGAAGTGAATGCAGCAAGTGAGGTCCTCGACCGGTACGGATCGGACGTGTGCGGTTTCGACGACGCAGAGGACTCCACGTCCACCGACTCAACTCCGTGACCTGACCCCGGACGCGCACAACTGCAACCAGACGGGTAGTTTCTGCTCGAGGAGGAATCATGCCCCGATATGTCGTGACAGTTCCCAGTTCGAAGTCGGCCCGAGAAGTATTCGCTCTCATGGCCGACATGACCACATTTCCCTCTTGGGATCCTGGGATCTCAAAAGTCGTTCAGGTTTCCGGGTCAGGTCCGGGAGCCGATGCCGTCTTCGACGTCACTGTCGGCTCGATCGCCGGACGACCGTTGACACTGCGCTACGAGACGAAAGAATTCATCGCGGATTCTCGAATCCTTCTCGTCGGCAAGAACTCTCTATTCACGTCGATCGATTCGATCGACATCACGCCGACTTCGTCTGGATGCAACATCACCTATGACGCAAAGCTGACCTTCAACGGCCTCCTCGCCCCAATGAACATCGGGCTCGGTCTCGTCTTCAACAAGATCGGAGACCGAGCGGCCACAGGTCTCCGCCGCGAGTTCGCCTAGCGACTTTTATCGGCTCGGGTCAGGAGTAGCGCCCTGACCCCGACCGCGCGTTGGGTCCGAACGCCGAGGTAGTCGCTCGCATAGAAAGCAATGATCGCTGTTGCGAGCCCGGCCACCGCTGCCGCACGCGAACTCCACACAGCTGTTGCCGCATAGATCCCCGATACCAGGAGCGCGAGAAGCGCCTGTGGTGCGCTGGCAATCAGAATTCCTGGCACCTCGTCCTTCATGATCGACACGAGGACTCCGCCACCGACGGCCGAGACGGTTCCGATGAAGAGCGCAGACACGATGGGAAGGCCGGAGCGCAAGGCATACGCAGTTCCCGTGATTGCGAAGAGTCCGAGTGCAACCGAATTCAAAAACGTCACCAATGGCTGAACTCGAGCGACTCGCTCGCCGACCACGAGAACGATCACCACGCACCCTGCGATGGCCGCAAGAAACCACGGGCGGCGAAGACTTTCTGCCGGCAGATTGCCGATCAGAAGATCTCGGATGAATCCACCGCCGAGTCCCATCAGAAGGGCAAAGGTGGACAAGCCCACGATGTCCCAGTGATGACGGTCGTCGACTGAAGCTCGCAGCCCACCGACGATGGCATTGACTCCGACGGTAGTGAGAGCGAGCCACAGCGGCGTGTGGACGGCGAGGTCGGGGAGAAAATCCATGAGCAACCGAGATCATAGGGATTCGAGACACAGTTCACATGGCTCCAACTTTGGACTCTGTCCAGATTTGTCTAGCCTCCACTTCGTGCCGATCGACTATTCAGAAGCTCTGAAGAGCCACGGACTCCACGTCACCCCGCAGCGGCTGGCGGTACTTCGCGCCGTCGCTCACCAACCCCACTGCACGGCCGAAGACGTCTCCGAGACGGCCAAGTCCGACATCGGAGCGATCTCGCGCCAGTCGGTCTATGACGCGCTCAGCTTGCTCGTCGACAAAGGTCTCATTCGGCGCATTCAGCCGATCGGCTCCCCTGCGCTGTACGAGAACCGCGTCGGAGACAACCACCACCACCTCATCTGCCGCGAATGCGGCCACATCGTCGATGTCGATTGTGCTGTGGGATATCGACCGTGCCTCGAAGCATCGGACCTCAACGGATTCGAGATCGACGAAGCCGAGGTTGCCTATTGGGGTCGTTGCCCAGCTTGCCGTCATCCATCCGAAGAATCGTCGAAAGTCTCTGTCTGATCGACACGGCGACAGCCGAACGATCCGACTCATCCAAACCCAATCCAGACAACAACAGGAGAAACAATGAGCAATGAAGCAAAGTGCCCCGTCACCGGGGTCATGACCACACCCGAGGTGGGCACCGGAAACATCGACTGGTGGCCCAATCAGTTGAACATCAAGGTGCTTCACAACAACCCGTCCGTCGCAGATCCGATGGAGGAGGACTTCGACTACGCGAAGGAGTTCAAGTCGCTCGATCTGGACGCTGTGATGCGCGACCTGAAAGCCTTGATGACCGATTCCCAGGACTGGTGGCCCGCTGACTACGGCCATTACGGCGGATTCTTCATCCGCATGGCGTGGCACGCCGCTGGCACCTACCGCATTCAGGACGGACGCGGCGGTGCAGGCACGGGAATGCACCGCTTTGCTCCGCAGAACAGCTGGCCGGACAACGGCAACCTCGACAAGGCTCGCCGTCTGCTGTGGCCGGTCAAGCAGAAGTATGGCAAGAAGATCTCGTGGGCCGACCTGTTCGTGCTCGCCGGTAATGCTGCTCTCGAATCGATGGGCTTCAAGACGTTCGGATTCGGTGGCGGTCGCGCCGATGTCTTCGAACCGGACGACACGTATTGGGGCAGCGAGAAGACGTGGCTCGCCGACGAGCGCTACAAGGGCGACCGTCAACTCGACAATCCGCTTGCCGCCGTTCAGATGGGTCTCATCTACGTCAATCCGGAGGGTCCGAACGGCAATCCCGATCCGCTCCTGTCCGCTCGTGACGTGCGCGAGACGTTCGCCCGCATGGCCATGAACGATGAAGAGACCGTGGCACTCGTCGCCGGTGGTCACACGTTCGGCAAGGCCCACGGTGCAGGTGACCCAGGCAAGTACGTCGGTCCCGAGCCCGAAGGAGCCCCCATCCAGGAAATGGGCTTCGGCTGGAAGAACTCGATGGGTTCGGGTGCCGGCGTGGACACCATCACCTCGGGTATCGAAGGAGCTTGGACCACCAACCCGACCCAGTGGGACAACGACTACTTCAAGATCCTCCTCGAAAACGACTGGGAACTCACCAAGAGCCCAGCCGGTGCCCAGCAGTGGATCCCCAAGGGTGGAGCTATGGCCAACACGGTGCCCGATGCCCACGACCCGAACAAGCGTCACGCTCCGATCATGACGACAGCCGACTTGGCACTGAAGTTCGATCCTGAGTACGCAAAGATCTCTCGCCGGTTCTACGAGAACCCGGACGAGTTCGCCGACGCGTTCGCTCGTGCATGGTTCAAACTCACGCACCGTGACATGGGCCCTCGTGCTCGTTATCTCGGCACGATGTCCCCGAAGGAAGTCTTGATCTGGCAGGATCCCGTGCCGGCAGTCGACCACAAGCTGATCGACGCGAAGGACATTGCGAAGCTGAAGGAGACCATCCTCAAGTCCGGTCTTTCGGTGTCGCAGCTCGTCTCGACCGCATGGGCATCGGCAGCCACCTTCCGTGGAACCGACAAGCGCGGTGGAGCGAACGGTGCTCGTGTTCGCCTCGCCCCACAGAAGGACTGGGAGGCCAACAATCCCGCAGAGCTGAACAAGGTCCTCACCGCACTCGAGAAGGTCCAGAAGGACTTCAACGCATCGGCGAAGAAGGGCAAGAAGGTCTCGATGGCAGACCTGATCGTCCTCGGTGGCTGCGCTGCTGTTGAAAAGGCTTCCAAGGATGCCGGCGTCAAAGTCGACGTGCCGTTCACGCCAGGTCGCACCGATGCGACTCAGGATCAGACCGACATCGAGTCGTTCGCAGTCCTCGAGCCGACTTTCGACGGTTTCCGCAACTTCCTGAAGCCGGGACACATCGTCACGACGGAACAGCTCCTCCTCGAGCGAGCCAACCTGTTGACGCTGTCGGCTCCGGAGATGACGGTTCTCGTCGGTGGCATGCGTGCACTCGACGCCAACCACAAGCAGTCGGACCTCGGTGTTTTCACCAAGCGCCCGGGTGTGCTGACGAACGACTTCTTCGTCAACTTGACCGACATGTCCACCCAGTGGACGCCGACGGACAAGTCCGAGGAGACCTTCGAAGGCCGCGACCGCAAGTCGGGTGCGCTCAAGTGGAAGGCCAGCCGCGCCGACCTCATCTTCGGCTCGAACTCGCAGTTGCGTGCCCTTGCTGAGGTGTACGCGTGCAGCGATGCCAAGGAGAAGTTCGTGCGTGACTTCGTCGCCGCTTGGGACAAGGTCATGAACTTGGACCGCTTCGAACTCGCCTGAGTTCGATCTCACTTCTCGAGGGCCACTCCGGTTGTACCGGGGTGGCCCTCGTCGCGTCCGGGATCAGTTGTTCCGTCGCGGATCGAGGTGGGCGTATTCAGTAATTCGAAAAGTCCTCGTCATCCATCCGCTGATAGAGGTGGACGGGCTCGACAGTCTTCCTCGAGCGCTTTCTCGATCCGATGTTGAGGAGTTCGACGAAGACCGAGAACGCCATCGCCGCGTACACGTAGCCCTTGGGGATCTTCTCCCCCATTCCTTCGGCAATGAGCGTGAGGCCTATCAACAGCAGAAATGCCAGGGCCAGCATCTTCACGGATGGATGTCGGTTGACGAATTGGTAGATGGCCTTCGACGCAATCAGCATCACTGCGACTGCACCGAGAACTGCAATCACCATGACCGGCACATGGGTGGTCATGCCGACAGCAGTGATGACCGAGTCGATCGAAAAGATGAAGTCGAGGAGCAGGACCTGACCGATCACAGCAGCGAACGTCGGAGCTGCCTTCCCATGACCGCCCTCGCTCTCTCCTTCGAGTTTGTGATGGATCTCTCGCGTTGCCTTGAAGATGAGGAACAACCCCCCAGCGAGGAGGATCAATTCCTTGCCGCTGAAGCCGAGATCGCCGATCGAGAAGAGATCCTTCTTCAGTGTCACGATCCAGCCGACCGCCAACAGCAGGAGAACTCGGATCCCGGCTGCTGCCAGAATTCCGATTCGCCGCGCCTTGTCTTGAACTTCAGCGGGAAGCTTGGATGCAAGGATCGAGATGAAGATCACATTGTCCACTCCGAGGACGATTTCGAGGGCCAAAAGCGCTGCCAGCGCACTCCATGCATCAGGGTCGGAGATCCAGTCCATGGCTGCGATCCTAGGGGGATGGGCAGGCGCGGCTTGCGATGCCTCGCTGCCGGCACCGACCAAAGTCCCCATTCGCTGGTCAGCGCCAATCGGTACAGTGCCAAGATCACATCTATGAGGACACGAAGATGATCGACTCCTTCGGAAACATTCCTTCGCACCCACTCCTCGTGCACATTCCCGTCGTGCTGGTGCCCCTATCGATGCTCGCCACGCTCCTCATGGTGATCATCCCGGGGCTTCGTCGCAGGTACGGGTCCTTGGCCATCGCAGTCCTTGCACTCGCGTGCGCCGGCAGTTTCGTCGCGGCCCGAAGTGGACGTTCACTCGAGCGTGAATACACAGCTGCTGGGCAGACGATTCCCGACCTCCTTCGAGATCACGCCGATATGGGAAATCGTCTCCAGTTTCTCGTCGCGATCTATCTGATCCTGTCGATCGTGTGGATCGTCCGTTCGCGTCGGTCCGTTCCGATCTATGACGAGGATGGCGCGCCCGCGCGCGCACCTCAGATCGTCTCGGTAGTGATCGTCGTTCTCGTCCTCATCTCCGGATCTCTCAGCACGCTGTCCACCTTGCGCACGGGTCAGTCTGGGGCGCGCAGCGTCTGGGAGCAGGTCTCGATCGACTGAACCTTCAGTCGTTGTCGGAGAGAAAGACGTGCAAGAACGGACCCCAATCGCGATTCCACCGTTCGACTTCGACATCATCGAGCAGGGCCAGACCGAGCGCGATTTGACGTGACGCCAAGAATCGCGCGTGAGCGATTTCCGTTCGTCTCTCTGAAACATCGAGGTGCTCGAGACGCATGTCGGTGAGCGCGACTTCGGCTGCATCGAGGAAGGCAGACTCCATGAGCGGCGAGAAATTGCTTGCCATGACGGATTCCAACAAGGCCCGTCGACGAATGTGCGTTTCTGGTTCCAGCCAAACTCCGAGACGCATCGTCGCAAGCGCTGGAGAGCGCATGTAGTCCTCGAATCGAGCGAACGAGAACAGGAGCGCGAAGACGGATCGCATGTACTGGGCGATCAAGTACTCCTGACGACCGTACATTCCGAAGAGAACCTCTGGCGGATAACCGGCCATTCTCGCTATTCGCAACAAGGTGGCTCTGCTGAACCCCCCACGAGCAACGATGCGGGTGCAGGCCCCCAAGATCTCTTGGGACATGTCCCCGACTTCATCGAAAACCAATGGCAAAGGCGGTGTCCGCGCCGCGCAACCCTCGAGACGGGCATCACGCCAGATCCCGGCAGTCCAGCCGATGTACTTCAGCAGATTCAGCGTGTCACCATCTCGACGACCGGGCTCGAGAGCTATTCCCAAGAGCCACCCGATCAGCGCTCGAGAGACCGAACGGTCCACGACGTCCTCTTGATCGGACTCGTGCTCGAAGAGGATCCTTTGAACCTCGAAGGGAACGGCCTCACGCAGTTCGTCATAGCGGTGCGCAACGATCAGGATGTGAGAAGCAGCCTTTCGCAGAGGCGACGTGGAGACGCCAGAGCCGATCGACTCGAGGTTTCCAGACTTGATCGTCCTCGCCTGATCGACGAGGTTTTCGAATTCGAACCGCAAGCGAGATTCCCAGACCACGTAGAGCAGTTCCCCAGGATGCCCGAACGTCTCCTCGACCTCACCGAGGCTTCGTCCGAGTGCTTGCGCGACCGTGGACAAATGGACAGCGTCAGGACCTGCATTCAACAAGATCTCGAGAACGGTGGAGACGACGTCCCCGGATTCAGGCTGCTGGGACTTCACAGTCGAATCGAAAGATGAGCCCTCCATCACGACTCGAACTGTAATTGGGAAGCTGTGCAGTGCTGCACCGCGCCGTCACCGCACAGAGCCGCGTCTGCGACTCCCGGACTCAGCTGTGCCGTCGCACCTCACCGCGCAGTCGTCCTCCGACACGCATGAGAACGACTGCGACGACGACGAGGAGCAGTCCCGAGACGATGATCAAAAGTGGAACTCGACCCTCCCCCGGGAAGAAATGACCGATCATCCACGGGATGAACACCAGGATCCCCACGAGGCCGAAGACCGACATCAGAGCTCGCCCAGGTTGCGAGCCATAAGCAATGAGGCACATCGACGTTGCCAATCCGAACAGAGTTGCGAATCCAACGACCTGGCTGCCTGTGATTGCAGCTCCTCCCACGATGAATGCGCCCGAGAACAACAAGAAGACGAGATGCATCCTCAGAATCGACGCGTTGAGGAGCACGACCGTGCTCACGCCCAATGTCCACAGGACGAGGCCCGTCACGAGGCCCGCCTCGGATGCGAAGTGCACAAGTGTCATCGGCAGACCCTGGACGAGAGCGAGAAGTCCGACCATGCCCATGATCACAGGAGTCGGTGATGGCAGTTTCACAACCTTGATCGACGCAGGAGCAATGAGTATCAATCCGCTGACGACGACGAAGAGCAGCCCAGGACCTCTCCAGTCAGCAACAGTGAGGTACGCACCGACCACTACAGCAAGTGATCCGACGAGATGATTCACACCAGCTCGCTGGTCGCTGCGCCAAAGAGTGGCGACCAGCAGCGACGCCCCTGCAATCCACACGCCGAGCCCGCTGAAGCCGACGGATGCGAACTCACCGATCCCCGTTCCGATTGCGACTGCAGCTGCAGCAAGGCCCATGAACTGTTGCACAGGTCGCTGACGTCCACCCCACAGTGAGAGACCGAGAATCGACGATGCAATGCCGCTTGCGAGCCACTGCTGACGAAACTCGGACACATCGAGAACGACGTCGCCGAACACCCAGGCGCTGATTCCCGCCGCAATCGTGCCGAGACACCACAGAAATGCCCGGAGTCTCATCATCTCCGAGCTGCGCCGCTCAGGAACGAGGATTCCCGCAATGACGAAGACGAATGCTGATACGAGCGGAACTCCGAGACGTACGCCGTCGGAGAAGTCGCTCCAGAACTGTGCGAGAAGGACTCCAACGCCTGCGAGTCCGAGGACACCACCGAGGTAGGCGAGAGCCTCAGCGATGACATGAACGCTCGCTCGTTTCTCGACTCGCCGCACCTCTCGGCTGTTCGACGTGCGCTCGAACGCCCGTACCGAGTCCGCTAGTTCCGCTGTGAGAACTCCCGCAGTCGTCCATCTTTGGAGCAGGGCCTCGACATAGCCGGGGATGTCGGACTCTGGGCTCGGACGAGAGTCGTATGTTTCACGCAGAACTGGTGACTCACGCAGAATCGGCGGCGCATGGTTCGGCTTCCTCTTCGACCACAAGATTGCAGCGATGACGATGCAGATGAGCAGAAGAGCAATGAGGATCAAGCGTCCTCCCCTTTCCGATTGGACCACACGTGAATACGACTCGGATCACGCGTGAATCACAGTTCGAACGATACCCGGTCAGATCTTCGCCCAGTTCTCAGCATGTTCCCCATGGGTCGGATCCGCATGAATCTCGACCATGCTCGCATTCGGACACAGTTCACCAGACCTGCCCGATACCGGCTCGACCTCCTCGGGTAGTCTGACGGTCGGACTCGAAACTTTTCGCATTCGCCACGATCATGACCACTCCCCAGCACCGCAACCTCCTCATGTCGGCAGTCGGCCTGATTGCAGCGGGATGCCTCGTTGCTGCCGTCTTGTCGAGTAGCTCGTCATCTTCTTCTTCGACGACACCCACCTCGATCACGGAATCTTCCGAGCCTGCGGCGCTCGAAGGAACCGAAGCCGAACTCGTTCAGACGGGGCTCGATGACATCGACGAAACGGCCCTCGAGGAAACCGAGCCATGTCAGATGCGACCGAGCCCCCTCGGTCAAGGCGCGAATGGCAACAGCGTGAAGTGCCTTCAGGAGGCTCTCGTTGCGTCGGGTTACCTCGCTGGCCCGATCACCGGAACCTACGACGTTCGAACAGCCGAAGCTGTCAAGAAACTCCAAGTCGAACGCGCCCTCTATGTCGATGGCGTCGCAGGTCGCGAGACTGGCATCTCGCTCGGAATCTGGCCCGAGGAGCCGCTGAACGTCGTCCGCACACCCGTGCCGGCTCCTGGTGCAGTCGACCTGATGGGGATCCCCTTGTCCTCGGTTGCGTCAGCAGGCGCAGATGCTCCGCCGGTACCGGCGAATTCGGGTTCAGGACGACGTCTCGTCTACGAAAGAATGGGGCAACGAGTGTGGGCAATCGACGAGAACGAGCAGATCGTTCGCTCGTGGCTCGTCTCGGGCAGCAAGTACGGAAACGAAACGCCCGGCACACACGAGGTGTACAGCCGATCGGACGTCTCCACGGCCTGGAATGGCAAGGCACTCCTCTACAAGATGGTGCGCTGGTTGAAGACCGACATCGGTGCAATCGGTTTCCATGCCTTGCCGGTCCGCGTGGATGACGGAAGTCTGTACCAAACCGAAGAAGAACTAGGTCAGCGACTTTCCGGAGGTTGCCAGCGACAGGCGAACCTCGACGCAGATTTCGTCTGGGAATTCGCTCAGATCGGCACGCCGGTCATCGTTCTCTGACCGATCAGGCGTCCGGAGCAAGCAACACGTCGAGAGACTTCTCAGCAAGAACCAAGTCGTCACGCGAGACGTGTGCGAACGACGACAAATAGCTGACGCTGACCCATCCGGTTTCAACGAGTCCTCCGTCCGTGTCTTCCGGGAGCGCCACCGGCTCGCCCCATGACATCTTCACGGCGAAGGTTCCTTCGTAACCTTCCTTGGCCTCGAGCGTCGCACTGCTCATCCGTCGAGGTGGTTCGTACCCGACTGCGCCGAATTTCCAGCCTTTGATGTCTGCGACATCCACATTGGGGACATTGATATTGACCACGACCGGATCGTTCGGCGCGTCGGCGATGAACCCTTCGACGAACGCTGCCGCTACGTCCGCCGCAGTGTCCCACTTCTGTCCGATCAGCATCTCGTCCCAGGCCTGACCTTCGACTCCGAAACCGGTCACGGCTTGGCTGACAGCGATTCCCGACATCTTTCCGTTACGTGCAGTGAGCGCCGCACCGACTGTTCCCGAGTGATACACGGATCTGCCGACATTCGCTCCAGGATTGATCCCCGACACGATCAAGTCGAACGGCTCGCCAAAAGCTCCCAATCTGGCGAACATCACGCACAGCGCAGGAGGTCCAGTGACGGCCCACGCTTCGTCGATTCCTTCCACATGTGCACGCTGAACCTCAGGCTGGATGAGATGTAGTGCTCCGAGTGCGGCACTTGCACCAGAAAACTCTCGATCGGGAGCAACGATGACCACGTCGCCGAAACGGCGCATCGCTCGCGCAAGGACATGCAGCCCGATCGAATCGATGCCATCGTCGTTGGTCAGAAGAATCCGCATACCTCTATACATAGCCCGTCGAAGTGACGATCGACTGTCTCTCAGGTCACAGATGCATCAACAGCCGGTGAACTTCGCCTGACGACGCTCGAGAAACGCCGCAACTCCCTCCTTGTGGTCATCGCTCCGGAAACACGCACTCATCGCCGCGGTATGGCGTTCCATGTGTTGATCGACCGACGCAGTCAATCCTCCGTACGTCAACTGCTTGATCAATCTCTGACTGTGTGGGGATCCCTCGGCGATACTCCTCGCGAGAAGCTCCGCCCTGTCCATCACCCGATCCGGATCGACGACCTCGAGCACGTATCCGATTCGCAGGGCTTCATCGGCGTCAATCATCTCTCCCGTCATCGTCAGGCGCAGAGCATTTTGGAGACCGATGATCCTTGGCAGAAGCCAGGTTCCAGCTCCCGTGTCGGGAACGAGCCCTCGGTGGACGAAGTTCCAGGCGAACCGAGCATTCGGCGTGGCGATGCGCAGATCGCATTGGGACGTGAACTCAGCGCCCATGCCAATTGCAGGTCCGTCGATCACGCAGATCGTCGGCTTCGAACATTGCACGAGCGGCCACCACTTGTCCGTTTCCTCAGCCGTTCCGCGCAGCGCGCGTACCTCGCCAGGAATGGTGGAGAGATCCGACAAATCCGTTCCTGCGCAGAAGACACCCGGTGCACCGGTCACGATCAGGACGGAAATATCTGGATCGCTGCCGGCCTCTCCGACGAGTCGTGTGAAATCAGCCAGCATTGCGAAGGTCATTGCGTTCTTCTTCTCGGGTCGATCGATGACGATCGTCCCGATCCGTTCATCTCGCGTGTACGTGATCAGATC
>JBDLRO010000280.1:0-8024 GCA_039800025.1 Actinomycetota bacterium
TTCCCGATGACGATGAGTTCCGAGACGGCACGATGATGGTCGATTTCTTCCGCCGTCTCATCGCTCATGGTTGCAGTTCGGTGACGAACGATGTCGTGGCATTCGCTCTGTGGATCCCGCCTGGCCGGCCAGACGTGGAGATCGAGCCGGCACCCGTAGCGCCTCCTGCTCAAGAACTCATCGCCAAATTCATTGCTCTTGGCCAGGCAGTGGGCGCAAACACGCCACCCGACGATCACTGGTATCTCCAGATGATCGGGACCCATCCCGATTGGCAACGGAAGGGGCATGGCTCACTCCTCATCGGTGAGGGGATCTCTAGGGCTCGACGAGACGGACTCGGTGTGTATCTCGAGACCGAAACCGTCGACAACGTTGCCTATTACCGGCACCTCGGTTTCGAAGTCCGTAGCGAATGGGATGTCGATGCCGGTGGACCGCACATGTGGGGCATGTGGCACCCCTGCATGTGACAGTGGCTCAAGTTGTCTCTGCAAGTCGAGCTTTGACGATCCTGCGCAGGAGGCCTGCATTCACTTTCCATCCGATCGGGACTTTGAATGTGTGTTTGCTGACTCCCAACTCCCGCAAGTCATCGGAGAATTCATCGATGACGTCCTTGCTGAAGGGGTTGATCGTGAGATGGTTCTTCGAAGCGGAGAGTCCGAGGACGTAACCGCCGGGAGCCTTGAGGATCGGTTGGTTCCATGCAATGACCAACTCGAGTCGAGGATTGGTCTTGGTGATGGCCGCGAAAATTTCGCGTGCTGTGTCGGCAGCGGCGGTGTCGATCGACGAGAAATACTCGTCAGGAGTCGAGTACCGCTTCGAGGTCGTCGATCCGCGTACGGACATGACGACGGCATTGGCATGAACTTTGCTGAATCCGAACTTCTCTTGAAGGAGGGCCAACTGCTCGGCGTACTTGGCGTCGCCGAGACTGCGAACTTTTTTGACCCAGTGGTCTATGGGCTCGCCGTGCTTCTTTTCGATCGCTGGGAAGAACGTGGATCTCTCACCTGATGATTCGGCCATGACGTCGACCTCAGAATCGGCCGGGACGAACGACGTGGGCTGGGGTGATCCAGGCAACGGTGGCGTACGTTTCGAAATAGTTCGTGTTCAACATCTCCATGATCGCCTCAGCAACCTTGTCCGTGACAACGGTCTCGAGGCGGATACTTGGGCCATTGAGGTCGAGCGAATGCTTGCCGGTGACCCCTTCGCCACGTGCGGAACTCACCGAGTAACCCTTCGCTCCGCACTTCTTGATGTCGTCGATCAGCTTTTGCTCGACGACGGACTCACTGATGATCGTGACCAACTGGCGGATGTGAGTGTTCATGGGATCTCCTCAGCTGAGTGCCTCTGCCAATGCGATGTAGTACGGAATGCCAAGAGTCAGATTGAACGGGAATGTGACACCCAATGACGTTGTGACGTAGAGACCCGGACTCGCCTTCGGAAGAGCAATTCGCACGGCGGCGGGAGCAGCGATATACGACGCACTTCCGGCCAACGTGGCGAGGATGGCGATGCCGCCGGTCGAGAGATCAGCAGCCTTGCCGAGAAGTGCGCCGAGGAGACCATTGATGAGCGGGACGGCGATGCCGAGAAGGACCACTCGCAAGCCGGCCGATCTGATGTCACGCAGTCGTTCCGCGGCGATCACTCCCATCTCGATCAGGAACAACGTGAGCACTCCGGCGAAGAGGCCGACGAACACGGGGTCGGTGGGGGAGAGCCTCTCCTTGCCCACGATGGCTCCAATGGCGAGGCCGGTGACGAGAAGGGCAATGCTTCGCCCTCTCACGACTTCCGCCAGGGCCTCTTTCCAAGAGGACGAACCGGCGGAACTGCGAGAGAGCAAGAGAGCCACGATGATCCCGATGATTTCGAGGATCGCAAGAAGAGCTGTCATGAATCCCTCGTAAGCAATGTCCCGAGTGGCGAGTGTCGACAGCACGACGGTGAAAGTCACTGCCGAGACCGATCCGTAATGAGCAGCAAGTGCGGAAGCGTTGATCACGTCGAGCTTGCCGAGCAGACGAAACAGCAAGAATGCAATGACTGGTGTGAGGACGCCGAGGAGGATGGCAGCGAGAAGCGGCTTCCAAAAATCTGCTGGTTCGACATCGGAAAGCGCCGTCCCGCCTTTCAACCCGATCGCCAACAAGAGAAATGTGGACAGGATCGGATACAGCGACTCCGGTAGGCGAACGTCGAAACGAGTCAGAGTCGCAACGATTGCAACCAGGAATGCGATGACGGGAGCGGTCAGAAGATTGTCAGCGAGAGATGCAGCGATCATGGGTGATCAGGACGATACTCGCCTCGTCGCGCTGAGATTCTTCACCCAAAACGTCGTTCGCTTCCTGCGCACAATTCGAATCGATTCGATTCGCCTCGTCGCATACTCTGTCGAAGTGAGCCTCGACGGAACAATCAAGAATTCCTTGAAGGGAGAAGTCCTCGCTGTCTGTGCTGGTGGAGCCGGAGAACTTTCGATGGGTTCGCGCACCATCGATTCTGCATTCGTGAAGTCCGAACTGAGCGGAGCCGTTCACGTATCGACATTGGGGATCGATTCCGACGAGCACGTGTACGAGGATCACGGTGGTCCCGACATGGCGCTCCTCGTCTACTCGATCGAGCATTACGACTACTGGCGTTCGCTTGGTATCGACCTTCCTTCATGCGGGGCGATGGCCGAGAACCTGACGGTTCGCGGTCTCGTCGAGACCGATGTGATGATCGGCGACCAGTTTCGTGTCGGAACCGTTGTGGCCGAAGTGTCTCAGCCTCGTAGTCCGTGTTACAAGATCGCTGCCCGTTTCGGCCGCAAGGATCTACCGGTTCTGGTTCAGGAGACCGGGTTCACTGGGTACCTGATGCGAGTTCTGCAGCCAGGGTCGATCGCGGCGGGAGACAGCATGGAACTGGTCGGCCGGACCGGGGCAAACATTTCCGTCGCCGATGCTGGCCGAGTCGTCAATGTCGATCGCAACGACCGTGAGGCAATTCGACGAGTTCTCGAAGAAGACGCTCTAGGGGCGTCGGTGCGCCGGAAGTTGGAAGCCCGTCTGACCTCTCCGGACGTGGGAATCGACTCCGATCGCTTGTTCCTCTGAGGCGATAGGGGCGAGTCGCTCGCAGGAGTTTTCTGTCAGCGAGGGTCTTGCACGAGGCGTGCTTCATGGTCGGGGCCACCTTTGTCGGCTTCGAACAGGTCGCAATGGCCATGCTTGCCTCCGGCTTCACCTGATTCCCAGGAGGTCCGTGCTCCTCGACTGGGCCCGTCCGAGTAGGTGTCCGGAGCCGAGCTGGTGGCAAACTTGGGCCATGAGCGCCATGACGACCGAAGCCGAATTGTCACCCGAAGAAGCCGAAGCTTTTCGAGCCCGAGTGCGGGCATTTCTCGAGGAGCATGCCACTGGAGCCGAGCGCGGCAGTTCGGATTCTGTCGGGGTCGGGCAGACCTTCCAGCGGAAGTTGACCGAGGCCGGGCTTGCTGGTCTCGTCTATCCCACGGAGTACGGAGGCGCGGGACTGACCCGCGGTCACGATCGCATCTATCGCGAGGAGTACTCGAAGTACCCCGATATGACCTTCGAATTGACGATCAGCCATGGAATGTGTTTGCCCGTTCTGAACCAGTTCGGCACGGAGGAGCAGAAGAAGCAGTTCATGCCCGACAACATCTCGGCACGCACGATGTGGTGTCAGATGTTTTCCGAGCCGGGCGCGGGCTCGGACGTGGCGAGCCTGCAGACCAAGGCCGAACTCGACGGTGACGAGTGGGTCATCAACGGCCAGAAGGTCTGGACGACACTTGCCCACGTCAGTGACTACGGCGTGGTCATCGCCCGAACGAACCCGGATGTGCCCAAGCACGCAGGCATCTCGATGTTCATCATCGACATGAAGGCGCCTGGCGTGGAGATTCGTCCGATCCACCAGATCGACGGGGGCAACCACTTCAATGAGATCTTCTTGACCGACGTGCGTATTCCGAAGTCGTGGTTGCTTGGCGAGTTGAACAACGGATGGAATCAGGCGACTGCCATGCTCATGTTCGAGCGAGTTGCAATTGGTACGGGGTCCTCGAGCGGAGTCACCCACACACTCGCCGATCGTCTCATCGACGTGGCGAAGAACAACGGCAAACTCGCAGACCCTGTCGTCCGTCAAGAACTCATGAAGCTCTACAGCGAGGAGACGACGAAGTCGCTCGTGGCGATGCGGACCCGTGCGGAGCTGAAGGCAGGAAAGGTCCCGGGACCTGGCGGATCCCTCGGCAAGTTGCACGGCGCCAAAATCGCGAAATTCAGTCGAACATTGATCAACCGTCTCGTTGGCCCTGACACGGATGCGTGGGAAGGCACCGGCCGGGGCGAGAACTGGGGCCGCTACATTCTGTCGAGCTTCCAGTCGAGCATTGCCGGCGGAACTGACGAAATCCAGAAGAACATCATCGGTGATCGAGTGCTCGGTCTGCCGCGTGAGCCGATGGTCGACAAGGACATGCCGTTCCGCGATCTCAAGGTGGGCACTCAGCGCTGAGAGGCACGACCTTCATGCACGTCTCTCAACTTTGGAAGTATCCCGTCAAGTCGATGGTCGGCTCGCAAGAGGCGTCGTGTTCGCTCGACGTTCTCGGAGTCACAGGCGACCGAATGTGGGCGGTTCGCGATCTCGACAACGGTGGTATCCGAGGTGCCAAGAAGTTCGGTGAGTTGATGCGGCTCGAGGCTCGATTCGTCGACGCCCACAACGTGGAGATCACCACTTCCGATGGCCGTACCGTGCGCTCGGATGATCCGAACGTGCACGAATTCGTGAGTTCGTTCATCGGCGCACGGGTACGTCTCGAGAGCCTGAGGCCGGCTTCGGATCTCGAACATTTCCGACGTGGTCGACCCGGTTCCGATGACATCGTGGAGGAACTTCGCGCCGTCTTCGGTCGCGATGTCGATGAGCCTCTCCCGGATTTCACCGTGTTCCCTCCAGAAGTGATCGAGTTCGAGTCCCCACCGGGAACGTATTACGACTGCTGGCCACTGATGGTGATGTCCACTTCTGCACTGAGGTCATTGCGACGCGCTGTTCCCGAATCGGTCATCGATGAGCGGAGATTTCGCCCGAGTCTTGTGATCGACACGGGAGACGCCCCCGGTCATCCAGAATTTTCGTGGAAGGGTCGAAGGGCAACGATGGGCGACTGTGAAGTCGAATTCCTGTCACCCTGTCCGCGCTGCGTGATGGTGACTCGTGCTGTTTCGGGTGACATCCCGTCAGATCGCGCCATCTTGCGTCACATCGTTCGAGACCTCGATCAGAACCTCGGCATCTACGCCCGCGTCACGAAACCCGGAACCGTGAACGTCGGTGACGAGCTGATTTTCGCCTCTTGAGGCTACGGCGCCGTCAGGGCAGGGTCGCTGACAACTTCGGCAGAACGTTGGGCCACGACGTGCGAAGTCCTGGATGAAGGTCGTACGACTCGACTTCGTGGAGGGGGACCCATCGCACTTCGTCGGACTCGTAGTTGGCCTCGTAGGCCCCAACGTCCCCAGTCACGTGAGCAATGACGGTGTCGTAGCGCCAGTTTCCATGATCGTCGGAGTACAGGTCCTTGACGTCGAGGAAGCGCGGATCGATGCCCGCTTCTTCATACGCTTCTCGAACCGCAGCCTCGATCGAGTCTTCGTGGGAGTCGAGCGCTCCACCTGGGATCGCCCACGTTCCTCCGCCATGTGTCCAGGCGGCGCGCAGTTGGAGGAGCACATGAGGATTCGGACCGAGATCGAATCGAACCATCAGAAGTCCGGCAGCACCAAAGAGTCCCCAATGGCGAAAGCCGCACTGGCAGAAGACCCAGCCGTCTCCATCGCGAAAACCCATGAGGAGATGTTGCCATGAACCGAGATGTTGCCATGAATTGGTTGGGATACTCAGCGAATCAGGAGGAGTGAGCCGGCTCGGGACGATCGAGGCGAGGGAGAGAGGATGTCCATCGCTGAGGTCCAGCGAGGATGAGCCCAGTCACAACCAGCCCAACCATGACCATTGCAGTTACGACGAATGCAGTCGCTCGCCCGTGAGAGTCGTAGGTCCATCCGGCGAGAGACGCCGCAATACCGCCCATGAGTGTCTGCAAACCGCCGAGAAGACCTTGAGCTCCCGCTTGACGTTCGGCAGGAGCAGCAATCCCAACCGCAATTCCGGCACTGGTGACCGACAGACCGTCACTGATGGTGTGCAGCAAAAAGACTCCGAGCATCAATGAGGGGCTGGGAAGGGTTCCGTACAAGGACATGAAGATGGCACCGAGGAACATCCCAATTGCACCAACTTTGTACGGCCCAACTCGCTGTGCCAGTCGTCCGCCAAGAGGTCCGAGGAGAATCATCGGGAGGACGAACAAACTCACACCAGCGTTCGCCATCCACGTGGGTGCGTCGAGATCGTCCATCATGACTGCCCACAGAGAGTCGAAAGTGCCGATCATCAAGAAGAGAGCCAGACCAATCAGTACTGCACCAGCTAGGGGTGGGATCTTGAGAAGGTCGAATGCAAAACGCTCACTCGGGCGGTCCTCATGTGCAGTCTCGGGTACCGGTACACGACTCAACAGCGCAGCGACAGCGATGACCGCTGCGGCGATCAGGAGGAACGGCGCCTCGATTCCGAGTGGACCGACGGTGAGCGCTGAGATCATCGGACCAATTGCAAAGCCGGCTACATCGACACTCAGCAGTCGACCCATGTTGGTTCCCAAGTTCTCTGGGTCGGAAACGATCACGATTCGGCGAAGTGCGGGAAGGGCCATTCCGGCACCGACACCCATCACGATTCTGCTGATCAGGAGGATCGGCAGTGTCGAGCCGAATCCCATTCCCAGACAGCCGAGAACGGTGAGCACGAATCCGAGAACGAGCAACTGCTTGGCGCGTCCGCGATCAGCGAGAGGGGCGATGATGACCTGGCTGAAGAACGAAGCAAAGAATCCCACGGCGACGACGAACCCGAGGCCTGACTCGGCGATGCCGTATTCGTTTCGGTAGTCGTCCAACATCGTGAACATGACGCCGTAACTCGTGGCAAGGATTGCGGTGGCGAGCTGCAGAGTCAGGATCAGTCGCTGCACCGGCACTCTTCGAATGTAGTCGTGATGCCCAGAGTTCGTGACGTGCCCAGTTCGTGACGTGCCCAGATCGTGACAGTAACGTCTGGGCATGCCGATCGAATGTCAGCTACTGACAGGTGTTCTGGGTGCCGAGGTGCGAGGTGTCGATCTTGTGCAGCTGTCAGATCTCGAGCTGTCGCAACTTCGCGAAGCGATGTGTCGCTACGAAGTTCTCGTCGTGCGCGATCAGAACTTGAACCCTGCCAGCCAATCGGCTTTCTCTCGGCGGCTCGGCGAACCGGGCGAGGTTCCGTTCGTCGCGACGATGCATGACCACCCCGACGTGATTCGAGTCGTCAAGGAAGCCGACGAAGGCTCGGCGTTCAACTTCGGGGGAGCCTGGCATTCCGACTTCTCGTTCCAACCCAACCCGCCGGCTTTCACTGTTCTGCGCGCGGTCGACGTTCCGCCGTATGGCGGTGACACCGTCTTTGCTTCCATGACTGCGGCGTGGGCAGCCCTGCCTGAGTCGATGCAGCAGAGCTTGCTCCGACTACAGGCAGTCCACACGGCACGCGATGCCTATTCACGGCGGATGCAGCCCGTTCACAGCGGCATGCGCAACATGGTCATCACGTGCGACGACACGGCTCTCGAAACACAGATGCACCCGCTCGTCACCCGTCATCCGGAGACGGGTAGGTCAGTGCTGTTCTTCAATCGAGCGTATGTTCGCGATATCGAAGGCCTGTCGGAGGACGAGGCACGAGGGTTGATCGACTCTCTCCACACCCACACCACGGATGTGCGGTTCACGTATCGACATCGATGGCTCCCAGGCGACATCGTGATCTGGGACAACCGTTCGACGCAGCATTACGCCTTGAACGACTAC
>JBDLRO010000281.1:0-4885 GCA_039800025.1 Actinomycetota bacterium
AATGGCGCAACTCCCATCCGGACGATGCGATCTGGTTGAACGAAAAGATCGGGTTCGAGAGCGGGGGTGTCGAACCCGAACTCTTTCAAGCACGCAACGATTCGCAGGGCATTTTCACGACGACGATCGACCCAGATATCCATATCAGCAGTCGCTCGCGGGTACCCGTGAAGCGCAACCGCGAATCCGCCGACGAGCAGGTACTCAACGTCGTGGGCGTTCAGCAACCTCAAGAATTCGCTGAAGTCGGGCGGAAACTCGATCTGTCCCATAGTTGATCCTCCGTAACTCCAGTGCGTGGTGCAGGCGGACCTGCGGAGTCTGGGCGATCCAAAAGGCCTTGTCGGATTCGTCGGAATCCCTGAATGATGTGACGACTTCGACGGGACCCCTCAACACGTCCGTAGTTTATTCCACTTTCAACAATGGTCCGATCAAGGGTTTCCCGGAACCGCAGGTCGCAGGTCCGATTTCCGCCGAGGGGGTCACGTCGAGACGTGTCGTTTGATCGTTAGGCATCCAGGGGGAGTGTGCCGCGCGAGCGCCGGCCAGTTGAATCCCGCTTCGACTCGGATCTCCGGGGGACTAGCCTGACGGTCGGTCGTGCTCGATGTGCCTGTGAGGCCCGAATCCGGGTTCCGCACCACATTTCGCACCATCCCCGCCTCCGTAGCTCAGTGGATAGAGCAACGGTTTCCTAAACCGCAGGTCGCAGGTTCGATCCCTGCCGGGGGCGCTGCGGACACTTGAGACGTGTCACCAGCCGGCATCGATGAACTGTTGCAATGCGGCAAGGCCTGTGGTTCGGACCTCATCGTCGCTGCGCTCGGACCATGCATGTGCTGTGCGACCACCGTTCAGCGCGAGCAAGACTGGTTTGCCAGTGAGCGGAGCCAAGTTGTACCACTCGCGAAACGGTGTGCCAGGTTCATCGATGCGATTCCAGATCAACGAATCGTTCGACCAGAACCGTTCAGCGAAGACGAACCACACCTTGTCGAGCAGACCGGTGCGAATGGTGCTGATCGCGTTCTTGTGAGAGTCCGGCAACGGTGGATCGAACCCGACGTCGCCGGCAGCCAACACGCCAAGGGGAACTGCGATGACGACTCGGTCGCACGAAAATGTTTCGTTGTGGTTGAGAGTGAGTTCGGCACCGTTGTCGTTCCATGAAACGTTGCTCACTGCAGTGCCAAAGCGAATCTCGAGGCCCTCAGCAAGATGATCGGCCAGACCGCCGTAGCCACCGATCACCAAGAGGTCGTCGCCTACTGAGCCTTCCTCGGTGCCCCACCATGCCGACAACTGGTCGGCATTCGCTCCGTATTCACCAGCAAGTTCGACGTCGTCGAATTGGTTCAACGCGAGTGGGTGGATGGCAATGCCGTGAGCGGCGATTGCTTCAGCGATCGACATATCGGACTCCGCGCGGTCGACGGATTCGAGTGCGGCATCGATGGCCTCCGCCGCTGTGTCGAGTGAATCCTGGGTCAGCCCACCGGTGAACAATGTGGATTCATTGTCATAATCGAAGTCGACAGCAGTGATGTCGAGACCGTCGAGTGTTTTCGCCACGTTGCTCGCTGCGAGATCGTGCACCCACGATGCCCCCAATTCGATGGGGAGAGGCCACGTGTCCGACCGAACGGTGGCCACGCGACCCCCAATTCGGTTGCGTGCCTCGAAGACGACGACTGGGTACCCGGCATCAGTCAACGATCGTGCCGCTGCGAGACCGGCGACCCCGGCACCCAGAACTGCAACCACCTCCTTCGCTCCGGCTAGATCCGCCAGTTCTCGAGCTGCGCGCGTACCCGATGCCAAGGCTCCGTGGACAGTTGCTGGCGCTTCGCCCGAAGTGGCCTCACCTGCAAAGAACAGTCGGCCGTTGATGGGTCGAGCGAGGTCGGCCCGCAGTGAAGGAGTAGCCCCAACTGGCAGATACGAATACGAACCACGCGCCCATGGATCAGCTGACCATGAAGTTCGAATCATTGCGAGCGGCTCGGGCACGCGACGAGTTGTGTCGGTACCAGCGACGGTTTCAGAATCGGCTTGTGAAGCAGCCCGGCACGACGCAAGCGTGATCGCCGCCGGCACTGAGGCGAGTAGTCGCAGCACATCGCGTCGGGTTCTGGTCACTTGGTCATTCTGCCAGGCGATATTCTCACCGCTTTTCATACCGGTTCGCCTCCGTATCTCAGTGGATGGAGCAACGGTTTCCTCAACCGCAGGTTCGATCCCTGCCGGGGGCGCTGTCAATCGTCTTGCGCTGAACGAAGAGCGTCCCGAACCTCGAGGATCAGCCGGTCGTCGACGAGATTGAGGAGTGTTTCTCTGTGGAGGCTCCTTTCGAGACTGTTCTTGCCTCTGGACTTCGTGCTCACGGTGCCTCTGAGGAGTTTCGCGGTCAGCTCGTCTCTCGATCTCGACCAGTAGTGGTTGATCCGCAGGATGTCGCAGGAGAACGGTGTCCTGGGATCGGTCTTGGGTATCCCGGGTCCGAAACTCTCGTTGACCACAGTTCCCCACGCCATCTGGTGAGGAATATGGATGCCCATTTCGATCACCGCCCGTGGATTGACGATGCTCTTGCCGTCTCGAGCCCATCCAGTGACGTACTGGCTCTTGGGTCCTCCTTTGCCATTCACGAAGTCGTCGTTGATGGAGCCTTCGAGACCGAGTGACTTGGTGTAGTTGTCGAGAGTCCCTCCGCTCGGGGGTTGCTGATGGCCATTCGATCCGAAGAGGATCCACTGAACGAACACTGCTGGCACCGAGTCGTACCTCTCCATCGTGTCAGGCAAAAGCTTGCGTTCGGGACTGAACAAGAACTCATCGATGTCGATGAAGGCGATCCATCGACACTTGTTGGCGACGTGTCGCAGGCAGTGGTTGTAGATGCGCTTCTGTCTGTGTCCTTTGGCGGGGCGAAGAGTCACTTGGCCTCGATCGATCCACGGTTGAAGGACGGTCATGAAATCGTCGGTGCTCGCGTCGTCGTACAAGAAGAAGTGGTCGACGCCGACGAGAGCGTGGAATTCCAACCATTCGCCCAGGTAGCGAGATTCGTTCTTGAAGACCGCACAGATCCCGAATTCCCATTTTTGACGGACGAGGAGATTTCGCCGATGACGCAGGAATTCGAGCGTGAAGCGCTTGGTCCGTGTCATGAGATGTCGGGGAGAATATCTTCTCCTCACACGCTCGTTCACCGGCCGACATCCTCACGAGACGGCGAATCAATCTGAGGCTCGGCCATCAGGTGACACCCTCAGCGTGCATTCGGCAACGGGACTTCCATTGCTGCGGAACCGCGATTGAAGATTGCCATTGGATCCACGGTGCCGACTGTCGCGATCGGGAGTCCGGGAACTGCGATCAAGGTTCTGCGCTTCATGTTCCCCAATCTTCCGCCGCGTCGAGACGACCGGTTCTCATCTCGTGGGTGCATCGAAAGAGTACAAAACTCAATTGGACCAAGAGCGTGCATTGATGGTGGGTCCACCAAAAACTGAACGAAACATCGACAACTCAGAGCCTTCGCCGAGCGGCTGAGTGAGCAATCTGTCATGCTGTTTCAGTGACGGGGACCATTCGACGCATCACAACCGTTCAATTCGCTGGTCGGCTGGGAAATCTGTTCTTTGAATATGCCGCAGCGCTGACTCTGCACAGAGCAAGGGGCGGAGAGCTTCGTTTCCTCGACTGGCGCACGCCGAGCCGTGCCGACTTCTTGGCCTATCTCGATCCCGATGGGTCTGCTGGCCTGCATCGGGAGTTCCGAGGTGTTCGGTATTTCGAAAGATCACGGCTGGCCGGGAAGGTCAAGTGGCAGGTAATGCGCGTCATCCGTGGCATTGTTCGGCGGGTCCGGGGAGCCGCTGGTGTGCAGTCGAGATTCACGCCGGAGGATCCTTTCGCCCCCGCGCCAGAGAATCTTGCAGCCCTCGACCACCGACGGCTGCTCGTCCATGGCTACTTCCAGCATCCTTCGTGGTTCGAGCCAACGCTCGGCGAGGTCACGGGTCGCATCTGGTCGACTGTGGGGCCTCATGTGTGCCACCTCGCGAACCACAACGCAACCGTGATGGCGGTGAGGCTCGGTGACTACCGGCGACTCGGGTGGGAACTCACAGCTCCGTACTACGAGCGTGCAATCGAAGCGCTCGGTGACCTCGACGGCCCGATCTGGATCACGAGTGATGATCCTGCTGGGGCACTGCGCCTTCTCGCACCGATACTCGACAAACACGGCCAGTGTGCCTCACCACTTCCCGAGGTGGACATGACGGCTTCGATGCGTGACTTCGCATTGCTGTGCGTGGCTCGCAACGTGATCATGTCGAACTCGACGTTTTGTTGGTGGGGAACTGTGACCGGTCAACTGCAGGGTGGTCAAGAACCGAAGCGGATCGTCTGCCCAACGCCGTGGCTTCCGACGACGGACAAGTCGGTGGCACTCATTCGAGCCGATTGGATCGCGGTCGAGGCATCGTTCCCACCGAAACCAGCACCTCAGTGACGACAGCGGCGGGCGAAGTTCAGCAGCTCGGGACGTCTCGTCAATTGGGCAGTGTCAAGTTTCGATACTTGCGTTCGTCAGTGGTGCCGGCCGTGGCCACATCAGCCACAGAATCCATGCCGCTGCCACGCCCCGCACAGTCCACGCCAGTGTGCGAATCAAGTTCGCTGTCATCAGCCGGTCGTGAACCGCAGCGTCGAAACCGTCGGCGAGTTCCCCATGTGCGGGAGCCGACCAGAACCCGCTGATCACGAGAATCACCGCCATGGCGACGGCGCCGATCCCAACAGGAATCCGCAACGAGCCACGACCCCCGAGAAATGCCAGCCACATCAACGCCAGCAAGGTCAGACCCTCGAC
>JBDLRO010000282.1:0-6220 GCA_039800025.1 Actinomycetota bacterium
GCCCAGCCAACGGGTGACACACCGAGGTCGGATGCGGTGATCTCCTCGAGCGGCTTCGACTTGGCGGCCATGATTCCCTTGAAGCTCGGGTAACGCGGCTCGACGACACCAGCGGTGACCGAGATGAGCGCGGGCAGCGGGCACGTGACCTCGTCGTAACCGGCTTCGGTCTGGCGGTCGACTTTGAGGCTGTTGCCTTCGACAGCGACCTTCTTTGCGAACGTCACCGAGGGGAGGCCGAGTACTTCGGCCATCTGTTCCGGAACGGTTCCCGTATAGCCGTCACTCGATTCGGTTGCCGCGATGATGAGATCTGCGCCGCCGAGCCGTTGAACTGCGGCTGCGAGAACCTTCGCAGTCGTCAAGGCATCGGAACCTTGAAGAGCAGGGTCCGAGACGAGAATCGCCTTGGCTGCACCCATCGCAAGGGCCGTTCGCAGACCTGCAGTTTCGTTGTTCGGCGCCATCGAGATGAGGCTGACCTCTCCTCCTCCGGCGGCATCGACCAACTGCAGAGCCATTTCGACCCCGTAACTGTCGGATTCGTCGAGGATCAACTTGCCACTGCGGTCGAGGGTGTTCGACGACGCCGTGAGGGAACCGGGGTTGGCTGGGTCGGGGATCTGCTTCACACAGACGATCACGTTCATAGGCGCATTCTTGCGGTTCGTGAGCGAATTCACACAACCCGTGCACAAGGTGCAGGAGTGACGCCCGACCCACCCCGGACTTCACTCGAATGGGGAGGACCTGGTAACCGAACAGGTTCGTCGATCGGATCCGACTGGTACCGTCCACCCGGTGCGAATCCTGTTGGTGGTCAATTCGTTCGCCTCCTCGGTGACGGCCCGCAACACCGTCATCGTCCATCGCACCCTGGCGCGCCATCACGACGTCGAAGTTGTCGAGACCAATCGCCGGGGTCATGCCACACGGTTCGCCGAGGACGCCGCCCGACGAGGGCTCGATCTCGTCATCGCATTCGGGGGAGACGGCACGCTCAACGAGGTCGCCACGGGCGTCGCCGGCAGCTCGACAGCCCTCGGGGTCCTGCCGGGTGGAAGCACCAATGTCTTTGCTCGAACCATCGATCTCCCGAACGATCCTGTTGCAGCCGCCGACATGCTCGTGGAGAGCCTGAGGGATCCCGGCCGTTCACTTCGTCCGATCGGTCTCGGTCGCGTCAACGGGAGATTCTTCTGCTTCCACATCGGTGTCGGATTCGACGCGGCTGTCGTCAGAGCGGTGGAGAACCGAGCATCGTTGAAGAGATGGGCTGGCCATCCCTTGTTCATCTACTCCGCTGTGACGACATGGTTGACCCAGTACGACCGCCGAAAGCCGCACTTCCGCGTCCGCACGTGTGAGACGGGCAGCAAGCCGGCGCGGATCGTGGAAGACGGCTACTTCACCGTCGTTCTCAACACCAACCCCTACACCTTCCTCGGAAACCGGCCTCTCGATCTCTCCACCCGAGCAGGACTCGACAAACCACTCGTGGCAATCACGTTCAAGACGCTCGCTCTGAGTGCGATTGCGAAGACCCTGGCAGGCGCACTGCGCGGTGGCGGGATTTCTGAGGACGAATCCTCGGACCACGTGGTGAGTTTTGCAGACGTGCGCGAGATGGTCATCGAGAATCCTCTGCCATTCCCCTATCAAGTCGACGGCGACTATCTCGGCGAGACGAACCGATTGCACATCGAGCACATTCCCGAGGCCGTCGAACTTCTCTTCCCTCTCTGAGGGGGATTCAGAGTCGCATCAACGCTGCGAGAGCCACATCGGGGACGTTGGTGCAGACTCCATCCACCGACCACGAGGCAAGTTCGACCATGCGCTCGGGATCGTCGCATGTCCAGGTGTTCACGGCCAGCCCGTGTCGATGGCACGCGTCGACCAGTTCCTTGGTCAGGAGCCCGACCCAGGGGTGAAGTGCGGAATGTCCCGACGAGACGAGGTCTGCCAGCACGCTGTCCATCTGCGCTGCATCGACACCCGGTGTCAGCCAGGCGGTCCCGATCGTCGAGTCGACCTGCCGACAGCGGTCGATGGTCTCGCGCCGAAACGACGAGATCAGCCACGACCCAGCATCTTCGGGGCGGCGTTGCAGACATGCCACTGTCGCATCGGCGATTGTGTCACTCGGGTCGAAATCGGGCTCACCGGGGTCGTTCTTGATCTCGACATTGACCCACATCGGAGCACAAGCATCGAGTGCCTCGTCGAGGGTCGGAACCCCATCGGGCAGTTCGTGTGCCGGCGTGGAGCAGATCAGTCGACCGTCGACGAGGTCGGGATTGTGATGCACGACGAGGACGCCATCGGACGTTCGGCGCACATCGAGTTCCGCAGCGTGGGCGCCCATGGACATGGCTCGCCGGAATGCGGCCACCGTGTTCTCACGCTCGGCCTTCGAGGCACCCCGGTGCGCCAGGACTTGCATCGCCATGGTGTCCATGATGCCGGAGAAGAGGCCCCTCGAAACGAATTGTTCGACCTGTTGGGTGAAGAAATGACCGTTCAGTCAATGAGTCGAGCCGATGTGGGCGTCTGCCAGCCGCAAGTCGTGCGGGGGAAAAGCCAGTCGTGCCGGAGAAAAAAATTGGCTGCGCCCCTTGCCTGACAGGAAGTCATTTGCCAACCTGAGTAGCGCTCCGAAACCGGGGCGATACCCTCGGAACCCAGTGCAGTTGGCCACACCGGTCAGCGACCACGTCCAGACAATCACTGTTACCCATCACCCCTCGACTTGCCAGGAGCACATCGTGTCAATCCTCGCCTCAGCCCTCACCCTCGGATCTGCTGATTACAGCTGGCGCAAAGAAGCCATCTGTCGGGACACCGATCCGGAACTGTTCTTCCCGGTCGGAACCACCGGCCAGGCTCTTCTTCAGATCGACAGGGCGAAGCAGGTGTGTGCCGAGTGCGCCGTGCAGGTTCGCTGTCTCGAGTTCGCGATCGAGACCAATCAAGATTCCGGGATCTGGGGAGGCACGTCGGAAGAAGAGCGCCGAGTGATTCGTCGCCAGATCGCAGCGCGCAACCGCGCAGCGGCCCAGATGAAGAAGGAATCAGCGATCTCCTGAGATTTTCCTGAACCGGTCAGTGAATTCGCGGCAGTCGCAATTCGACCACCGTGCCATCGCCAGTTCGGTGATCTGCAAGCCCAGCTGCCTCGAAGTCGGCCGGACGACCCGCTCGCATGCGAATCGATCCGTTGAGCTCGGTCGTCACGAGAGTTCTGACGATGGACAGACCAAGACCGGTGACGGAGTCGAGATCGAATTCAGGGTCGAGTCCTCGTCCGTCGTTGATGACGTCGATCGTCAGTTCGTCATCGTTCCCGCCGAGGACGATGACCGCGGATCCGCCCTCGCTTCCCTCGGGAAACCCGTGATCCACGGCATTCTGGAGCAGTTCGGTCAGGACGACTGAGAGCGGTGTGGCAATCGTTGCCGGAAGGCGCCCGCCGTCTCCTCGCACGGAGAACCTGACAGGGCGGTCGGGGAATTGCAGCCCTTCCTCGACCAGGCGGAGCAATGGTCGCACGATCTCGATGAAGGGGACATCTTCGCCTGGTTCACGCGACAACGTCTCGTGGACGAGGGCAATGGTGCGGATTCGACGAACGCTCTCCTGGACTGCTGCCTTGGCCTCGGCTGATTCGAGACGACGAGCCTGCAGACGCAGCAGCGATGAGATCGTCTGCAGATTGTTCTTGACACGATGGTGAATCTCTCGGATCGTTGCGTCCTTCGACAGGAGCATGCGATCGCGTCGACGAACTTCGGTCACATCGCGCAGCAACACCATCGCTCCGGTGATCTCCCCTGCAGCGATGATCGGAATGCACCGAACCAGCAGCGTGACGTCGACCGTCTGATCGAATTCCTCGATGACTGGCTCGAGTCGTTCGAATGCCTGACGGACGGGACTGTCGGCAAAACCCATCTCGCTGAGGGACTGACCGACCACATTCGACGTGATCCCGACGCGATGCAACGCCGACACTGCATTCGGCGACGCGTAGCGAACGATGGCTTGATCGTCGAGGACGATGGCGCCATCGCCGACTCGCGGCGCAGAGCTGAGATTGGCCGCGCGCCCCCGAAAAGGGAAGCCTCCCTCGACGATCATCTCGGCAATTCGATCGAAAATCGACAGATACGTACGCTCGAGTTCGCCTGGCTGGCGGCTGGTGTGAGTCGACCATTCCCGGGACAGCACCGCTATCGGCCCATTCGTCCCTCGAACAGGTATTGCACGCATGTGGATCGAGTCCCGTGTCTCTTCAACAGGAATGTCTCCCTCGACGACCGAGCCCGAATGAAGGGCGCGATCGAGGATCGGGATCTCATCCGGACCGGCTTTCGTCCCGACATGATCCGAGTGGTAGATCGTCTGACCGGTGGCGGGACGCACCTGAGCGATGACCGTCCACGAACCATCCTCCAGCTGGGCATAGAGCAACATGTCGGCGAAACAGAGGTCCGCGAGCATGCCCCATTCAGCGACCAACTGCACCAGGTGCGAGGCGTCCTCTTTGGAAAGAGAGGTCTCGTGACGAAGAAGATCAGCTAGAGATGCCATTGACGTTCGAGGGAGCTGGTTTCAGCCACCGAAACCGATGCGGCGATCGCTGTCGGTCGAGCCGATCTCGACATAGGCGATCTTGGCCGAGGGAACGGCCACCGATTTGCCCTTCTTGTCGACGAGCCACAGCACATCGACAGCTCCGGACAAAGCAGCCTCGACCTTGCTCTTGGTGTCCTCATGTTCACTGTCGGCCAGCTCGAGTGAGATTTCACGCGCTGCTTGAGTCACGCCGATACGAATGTCCACGAAAAGCCTCCTGAGCATTTGATGCTGAAGGCAAACGCTACCTCAGTGACATCACACCGCAGTTGCACAGAAGTTGTCGCCCTGGGGCAAGGACTCCATCGTCGACACGTCGGCATCTCCATAGAGCGCTTTGAGCATTCCCTTGACCATGCCTCGGTCGACTGCACAGATCACGGGATGCTCGATGGCGACGTCGCCGAACGGGCAGTGGTTGTTGACGATCCGCAACTGGTTGTTGCGCTTCTCGGTGTGAGCTGCAAAACCGTGAGCGGTCAGAGCATCCGCAACGGACTGCATGGCAGAACGCAGACTGCGTTGGCCTGTTGCGAGATCCGATCCTGTCAGCGCAGCTGCCATGGCACGCCCGTATTCCTGGCCGACTTCTTCGGCAATGGCAGCTGCTTTGTCATCGGGAAGGAGAGCCAACGTCTTGCCGAGCAGGCTCAGAACCAGGTCGTCGCTGCGAACGGGGAACACATCGTCGGGCAGATTGGCTCCAGCCGAATACCTCTTCGAGGGGCGCCCTGCACCGCCGCCCGACGGGCGGACCATCGTCACCTCCACATAGTTGCCCGCTGCGAGCTTGTCGAGGTGATGTCGTGCGACGTTGGGATGCAAGGAGAACTCTGCTGCGACCTCTGCTGCAGTCACTCCGTCGTCGACGCCGCGGACGAAGAGATAGATGGCGCGTCGAGTCGGATCACCGAACGCGCTCGTGATCGCTGTCACCGATGCGGTGAAGGCTCCCTGCGAGGCTGGCGTGGCTCCGTTCACGGACACCCCGGTATTGTACCTATGCCCGTAGTGCAAATTCTGATCGTGCACATTCCGAGTTGGGAGCCTCCACATGTCCATCACCCGCGAGCAGGTCGTCGACGCACTGCGTCCCGTGGAAGACCCCGAATTGCACCGATCCATCGTGGACATCGGCATGTTGCGCAACGTCGACGTGGCCGACAACGGCCATGTGTCGATTCTCGTTGCCCTCACCATTGCTGGGTGTCCGTTGCGGAACGAGATCACCAATCGGGTCATGTCAGCAGTTCGCACTCTGGACGGGGTCGCAGATGTCTCTCTCGACTTCACGGTGATGACCGACCAGGATCGGGAAGAGCTGCGCAGGAAGCTCCACGGAGATCCTGCCGGCACAGCGGGTCAGGGGCCCGCTCACGGTCACGCCGAAGGTCGAGCGATTCCGTTCGCTGATCCCGACAACCGCACCCGGCCGTTGTTGATCTCTTCGGGCAAGGGCGGAGTCGGCAAGAGCAGCGTCACGACGAACCTTGCAGTAGCTCTCGCTGCTCAGGGTCATTCAGTGGGAATTCTCGACGCCGACATCTACGGCTATTCGATTCCGCGAATGCTCGGTGCTTCG